>DASRMZ010000137.1:0-9263 GCA_035647675.1 Thermoclostridium sp.
AGATATATATAAGCAGGTTGTATGAGAAATTTTGTACAGCCTGCTTTTATTATGAAAATAATGTTGGAACAAAAGAATGAAAACACTCGTCTGAAATGATAAAGGGGAACAAAATTGATTAATAGTAAAGGAGTGTACAAAATGGTTAGAACAAAAAAGATACTAGTATTATTCGTAACATTTGTTCTATTGTTAAGTGTAGTAACAGGTTGTGCTTCACAAAAGGCAATGGACAATAGTACATCTTCTCCCGCAGCAGGCGAGACGACAAGTAAACAGAGTATAAGCTACAATGAAGGATCATATGTCCAATTTAATGAAGATTCTAGTGACTCAGCCGTTTCTCAAAGTAAGGATCAATATGATGCTCCAAAAGCTGAAAGTGATGTTAGTGGAATAGTTGGGACAGGCTATGCTAGCGCACAAGAGAGTGGTGGAGCAAGCTCTAGTCTTGATATTTTGGCACAAAGAAAAGTAATAAGAAGTGCAAATCTAGTAATGGAAGTGGAAGATTTTTATTCTGCCTATGGAAATTTACAAACCATGATAAGCGGGATAGGTTATGTGTCAGACAGCAATATTCATCGTGATTTCTATACATATGAGGGTGAACCAATAACACGGGTTATGGGTGACATTACACTTAGGATAGCGGCAGATTACTTTGACAAAATACTAACAGATGTCAAAGGACTTGGTGAGGTAATTGACGATAGGATTTATAGTACTGATGTTACAGATCGGTTTTTTGACACAGAAGGAAGACTGAAGATACTAAAGGTAGAGTATGATTATCTTGTGGAATACATGAAGTCACTTACAAAGCCAGAGGATATTTTTAGAACTAGGACACAAATTACTGAGCTGCAAACTGAGATTGAAAAGCTTACGGGCACATTAAACAAATGGAGCGACTTGGTGGAATTGTCTACGATAACTATTAGTATGCAGGAAAAACATCCGGGTGATGCAAGTAGAAAACAAGAATATACTTATTGGGATAGAGTAGCTGATGCATTTAATGATAGTTTAGCAGGTGTAGTTAGAGCATTCGGAAATTTATTAATTTTCATTATCCAAGCACTTCCCACTCTATTCGTCTTGGCTTTAATTGCTTGGATTATATACAAGGTTCTTAAAAGGCTCTTATCTGGAAGGAAAACTCACAACGGTGGTCTATCTCGAACAGTAGAGAATAAGGAGACAGATATTGGAGTTAAGACACAAGACAAAACCCAAGATAAAATGCAAGAATAATTACTTCAATATAATCGAACATTTTAATTTAGAAAAAGCAATTCATAATACTTAACAAATTCTACGCCCATGGTGTTTTAGCAAAGCAAAATACACCATGGGCGTTAATGTTTGAAAACAGTTATATTTTATCGAAGTGAGTATAAAGTGTTGTTATGTTACAGGTTACAGGAAACCAGAGAGATAGCTATGCAATATAAGGAAAACATTAGCGCAATGAAGCGTCGTTTCCTTTAGTGCATAGCTGTATCTTAAAATATAAAAAAGTGAGCTGTAACGTTGTTATTGTTGCTAAACACACTTCGAAACATAAACACTTGATATAATAAAATTATTAAAGTATAATGATAGTCAGAGATAGTCAAAGACAAAAAAAGCGAGGGGTGATTTTATGGCAAGATTAAGTGACTTAATTGAATCGTTTCTAAAAGAGATGATGAAAGATATGGATGGTTCAATTGAAATACAACGAAACGAACTTGCAAACCAATTTAATTGTGTACCATCTCAAATAAACTATGTCATATCCACCCGTTTTTCAACTGACAAAGGATACTATGTTGAAAGCAGGAGGGGTGGCGGTGGCTATATTAGTATTAAAAGACTTAATATTGAATCTGCCTGTAAGTATTTGATGCATATTATTTCATCCATTGGTGACAAGCTGTCACAACATACCTGTGGAATATATATTCAAAACTTCATAGATTACGATTTAGTAAATGAGAAGGAGGCCGAGCTTATGAGAGCAGCTACGTCGGATAAGGCATTAGCAGCGGTATCACCTTCAATAAGAGATGAAGTAAGAATGGATATTTTAAAGAATATGCTGATAAGTCTGGAAATATAAGTTTATTAATATAGTAGAAGTATTAAAAGAGTAAAACAACGATATTATGTGATACACAGGGTAAAATATTAGTTAGATATTGGTATGTTTATGTGCCTCAAGAAGGGAGGGTTTCTAATGTTATGTCAAAACTGTCACAAAAGAGAGGCAACAGTACATTTCACAAGGATAGTTAATCAGCAAAAAGTAGAAATGCATGTTTGCGAGCGATGCGCTGCAGAAAACAGCGAGATTACCATTAACATTCATAAGCTACTTTCGGGAATAATGGGAATTGGAACAGCTAAAGGCGTTGGACAAAAACCCCATACAACATTAAAATGTGAATATTGTGGAATGACAATAGACGAGTTTAATAGAACAGGATTGCTTGGATGTGCAAAGTGTTACGAGGCGTTTGGTGATAGTATAACAACAATGCTCAAACGCATACATGGAAATGCAAAGCATCATGGGAAAATGCCCAAAAACATTCCTGGCATGGTAAAGGATGCATATAATTTGAGAAGCTTAAAAGAAGAACTCCAAAAAAGCATAAATAAGGAGGAGTACGAAAAGGCTGCACAAATTCGTGATGAGATTAAGCTTTTAGAAGAAAACATACAGGAGGGGTGATGGTATGAGAAAATGGTATATAAATGAGGGTCCAGATTCTGATGTGGTTTTAAGCAGCAGAGTGAGGTTGGCTAGAAATTTTAAAAAATACCCCTTTCCACATAAATCCACACCTGAGCAGCAAAAGCAAATAATTGAAGATACTAAGGATGCCTTATATAAAGGCAATCAGCAAATGACTGAGAAATTCGAGTTCTATAATTTTGGTACTCTTAATAATATAGAAAAATCAGTTTTTGTAGAAAAGCATGTTGCTAGTAAAGAGTTGTTGGAAGGTAAGCGTGAACGTGGTATTTTATTAAGTAGTGATGAGCGGATATCAATCATGATTAATGAGGAAGATCATCTTCGTATCCAGTGCTTAGCCACAGGTATGCAGTTGAATGAAGCCTTGGAGGTATGTAATAACATAGACGATTTACTTTCTGAGTTCATAGAGTTTTCTTGGGATGAGAACATTGGTTACCTAACAAGCTGCCCAACCAATATTGGAACTGCAATACGTGCATCTGTGATGATGCATCTACCAGCGTTAGTAATGACAGGATATATAAAAACAGTCATAGAAGCTCTTGGTAAGCTGGGATTAGCCGTTAGAGGAATGTACGGTGAACACACAGAAGCATCAGGTAATATGTTTCAGTTGTCAAATCAAATAACTCTTGGCAAAAGTGAAGAGGATATTTTACTAAGTATTAAAAATATTGCAACGCAGATTATTGAGCAGGAGAGAGCACTAAGACAACAATTACTACGACAAAACAAATATCAACTTGAAGATAGAATATTCCGCTCTTTTGGGATATTAAAAAATTCGAGAATTATTGCCACAAATGAATGCTTAAAGCATCTTTCAGATCTTAGAATGGGTGTTGACTTAGGCATAATTGAAGGTATTAGTATTGAGGATATAAACGAGATAATGCTTTTGGTACAACCAGGAAGCTTACAAGAAAAAGCAAAAAAGCGTTTGAACGTAAATGAACGGAGCATCGTTCGAGCTAAGATTGTAAGAGATATGATGAACAAATAGAAAAAACTTAAAGATAGAGGTGGGAAATATGATTTACGGAAAGTTCACTCAAAGAGCCGCAGAGGCTATAAATTTTTCAAAAGAATGCTCCAATGCACTTGGGCATAACTATATTGGAACAGAACACATACTTTGGGGTCTTGTAAAAGAAGGTGGAGGCATTGCTGCAAATGTATTAATGTCTAGCGGTGTTACTGACAACAAGGTAATGGAAAAGATTATTACTATTATTGGAAAAGGGGATGGGAGTGCACCGCTATCGGGTTACACCCCACGAACAAAAAGGGTTTTGGAACTGTCATATGCAGAAACCCGAAGGATGGGACAGAATTTTATTGGTACTGAACATATTATGTTGGGTCTTCTTCGTGAAGGAGAAAGCATTGCAATTCGCATTTTAATGGAGCTTGGTGTTGATATCAATAAGCTGTATGATAACTTAATTACAATGCTAGAAGAAGATACTCCTGCGGCTATTGCGGCGGGTAAGCCTAAGGCTGAGGATCTCCAGACCCCTACACTTGATCAGTTTGGTCGAGATCTTACCATTATGGCAAGAGAGGGAAAGGTAGATCCGATTGTTGGCAGGGACAAAGAGATTGAACGTATAATTCAAATTTTGAGCAGGCGCACTAAGAACAATCCTTGCTTGATAGGTGAACCCGGAGTTGGGAAAACAGCTATAGCCGAAGGTTTGGCACAAAAAATTGTTGAAAGTAATATCCCTGAGCCTTTGAAAAATAAAAGAGTTGTGGCATTAGATCTTTCATCAATGGTTGCTGGGGCGAAATATCGCGGAGAATTCGAAGAACGTTTAAAGAAATCCATAGCTGAGGTCAAAAGTGCTGGCAATGTTATATTGTTTATTGATGAAATGCACACTATAGTTGGTGCTGGTGCTGCTGAAGGTGCTATAGATGCTTCTAATATTTTAAAACCCCTGCTTGCAAGAGGGGAGATTCAGGTGGTAGGCGCTACAACGCTGGATGAGTATCGTAAGCATATAGAAAAGGATGCGGCCCTTGAACGGCGTTTCCAACCCATCCAGATTGAAGAACCAACACAAGAAGAAGCAATAGATATACTTAAAGGCATTCGTGATAAGTACGAGGCACATCACAATGTTAAAATAACCGACGAAGCTGTTGATGCAGCGGTAAAGCTTTCTAGTCGCTATATCACCGATAGGTATTTGCCCGATAAAGCAATTGACCTTATAGATGAAGCATCATCGAAGGTAAGGCTTAAAAGCTTCACAGCCCCACCAGACCTTAAAGAGCTGGAGAATAAAATTGAACAGATTCACAAAATGAAAGAGGATTCAATAATTAACCAAGAATTTGAAAAGGCTGCATCTTTACGAGATCAAGAAAATGAACTTAAGGAAGACATGAAATCTCGCAAAGAAAAGTGGGAAATGGAAAACCAGTCACATACACAAATGGTAATGGAAAAAGAAATCGCTGAAGTGGTAGGGACATGGACAGGAATTCCTGTAAATCGTCTTGCCCAAGAGGAAACAGAGCGCCTGAAAAACCTCGAAGGAATACTGCATCAACGTGTAATAGGTCAGGCAGAAGCGGTTAGTGCAATATCAAAAGCTATACGTCGAGGGCGCGTTGGATTAAAGGACCCTAAACGTCCCGTGGGATCATTCATATTTCTTGGTCCGACAGGCGTAGGGAAAACTGAGCTATCCAAAGCCCTTGCAGAATCCTTGTTTGGTGATGAATCACATATGGTCCGTATCGATATGTCTGAATATATGGAAAAACACACTGTATCAAGATTAATTGGTTCGCCTCCAGGCTATGTTGGATACGATGAGGGGGGTCAGTTGACCGAAAAGGTTCGCAGAAAGCCTTATTCTGTTGTTTTATTTGATGAAATAGAGAAGGCACATCCGGATGTTTTCAATATCCTGCTACAAATCCTTGAGGATGGTAGATTAACAGACTCAACGGGTAGACTTGTGGATTTTAGAAACACCGTAATTATTATGACCTCAAATGTTGGCGCACGCAATATTATAGAACCAAAGAGATTGGGTTTTGCTGCAGCTATAGAAGATGCAGCAAAGGACTACGAAGAAATGAAAAAAAATGTTATGGATGAGCTAAAGAAAACATTCAGACCGGAATTTATAAATAGGGTTGATGAATTGATTGTTTTCCATCCGCTTACCCAGGATAATATTAATGACATAGCGGCTCTTATGCTAAAGGAAGTATCGGGCAGATTGAAAAATTTAAACATTAATCTTTTCACAGATGAAGGAGTAAAGGAACATTTGGCTAAAAAGGGATATGATAAGGCCTTTGGAGCAAGACCGCTAAGAAGAACCATACAAAATTTGGTGGAGGACAAACTTGCTGAAGAAATGCTCGATGACAACATAAAAGAAGGAGACACGGTGAGAATAGTTTTTGAGGATGAAAAACTAAAGTTCATAAAACAACAAGAGCAAGTACAAGAATAATATGCAAAAAGTGAAATGAAAACCGAAAGAACGTGAGATAATAAGATATAATGCGAAAAAAAGAGAGAACCTGAGAGGTATATTAAAATTACCGGTTTTTTCTCTTGACATTAATATCGCACTGTATTAAAATAGGAACCGCTGCTTAAGGTAGCGGTTTTTATTTGTTAAATATTAAAACAATACCCTAACAGGGCAGTGATACATTAGTAGTATAAAGGAGGATTCACATGAAAACATTCATGGCAAATGCGGCTAACATTGAACGAAAATGGTTTATTGTTGACGTTGAAGGCAAAGTATTAGGACGTGCCGCCAGCGAAGTTGCACAAATACTGCGTGGAAAACATAAACCCGAATTTACTCCCCACGTAGATACCGGTGATTTTGTAATTATTGTTAATGCAGATAAAATAGTTTTGACCGGTAATAAAATGGAGACCAAATTGTACAGACATCATACCGGTTGGATAGGCGGTCTTAAGGAAGTTAAGGCACGTCATTTCTTGGCAGCTAAACCCGAAAGAGCATTTGAATTGGCAGTAAAAAGGATGCTTCCTAAGAATAGCCTTGGAAGAGAAATGATTAAAAAACTTAAGGTTTATTCAGGACCGGAGCACAAGCATCAGGCTCAACAGCCAGAAGTTCTGGAATTGAATATTTAATGAGAGGAGGCGTATTTAGATGGCAAAAGTACAGTATTGTGGAACAGGAAGAAGAAAAAGTTCAGTAGCACGTGTTAGGCTAGTTCCAGGCGAAGGTAACATTACAATCAATAACCGTTCAATAGATGATTATTTCGGGCTTGAAACGTTGAAAGTTATATCAAAACAGCCATTGGTACTTACCGAAACAGAAAACAAGTTTGATGTACTTGTTAATGTAGTTGGGGGTGGATTGACAGGTCAAGCAGGTGCTATTCGTCATGGTATTGCTAGAGCTCTTTTGCAAGCCGAAGGTGAATTTCGTCCTACATTGAAAAAGGCCGGATATCTCACTCGTGATCCGAGGATGAAGGAAAGAAAGAAATACGGTCTCAAAAAGGCCAGAAAAGCTCCTCAGTTCTCAAAAAGATAATTGTTATAAAATTTTTAGTGAAAGAGCTACAGAAGTGTGGCTCTTTTGTGTTATTGTTAGGGAGGTACACTTAATATAGTACCTTCCTTTTCTATAATCATAGCCAAAGTGGAGGAGAGCATGAAATTAGTCTTAAAACGCATTGGATTTGTAATGGGATCACTTGTCGCAATAGTTTTTGTATTTATAGTAGTTAGTTTTGTTAATCATAGGATCAATTTATCTAAAGAGGATAAGTTATTTATTCCTAATGGGCAGATGGTAGAGGTCAATGGACATTACATGCACGTTTATATAGAGGGAGAAGGCGACATAAGCTTGGTATTTATGTCAGGGGGAGGAACTAGTTCTCCTGTTTTAGATTTTAAGTCTCTTTACTCACTATTAAGTGATCAGTACCAAATCGTGGTAGTAGAGAGAGTTGGGTATGGATTTAGTGAAGTTGTAGATGTAGATAGAAATATTGATACTATTCTAACTGAGACCAGAAGTGCACTTTTAAAGGCTGAAATAAATGGACCATATATTTTGATGCCTCATTCTATGTCTGGGATTGAAGCATTATATTGGGCTCAAATGTATCCGGATGAAGTCATGGCAATTGTAGGGCTTGATTTGTCAGTTCCGGATTCTTATGATGAATACAATATAAATCTTCCAATGCTAAAGCTATCTAGCTTTGCAGCCAATTTAGGAATTACCAGATGGTTTCCAAGTATAGCTGAAAGTGATGCTATAAAATATGGAACATTGACAGATACGCAAAAGGAATTATACAGGGTGGTCTTTTATAGGCGGACAGCGACAAAAACAATGCTAAATGAAGTTAAAGATATTAAAGCAAATGCAAGTAAAGTAAAAGATGGTGGAGTTCCCAACGTTTCAGTGCTGATGTTTTCGTCCAATGGAAAAGGAACTGGCTGGAACGAGGGTGAATGGCAAGCTTTTCAGGAGAATTATATAGAACAAATTGAATATGGAGAGCTTATAAACTTAGATTGTACTCATTATGTCCATGATATTGAATATGAAAGGATAGCCGATGAAACAGATGCTTTTATTAGAAAGCTAAGAATGGGCGATTAATTATACTGATATTGCATAGATTTTGTTTTAATTAAAGAGGAAAACGTTGAGAGGTCAATAAACATTCTTGAATTAAACGGTTATAAAATAAAGCGGTAAATGCTGAACGGGTAAAATTAGTATGGTAATAAATCGCCATCATAGAACAAAAATTATTTATAGGAAAACATTCATTTTGATACGAAAAATGATATAATCATTATAAATAGTTGGTTTTAAAGAGGAAACTATGTTTATTTATGCATCTTCCGTTTATGGATGGAACATGAGCTATTATTCAATGAATATGAACAATGGGCAGACAGGTCCGGTTAATGAGTCTGCTAATTTTCCTAATGAAACTGATAAAACACCCGAGATTGTTAATACCCAAAAATCTAATTATCACCCCAAATTATTGACATTGTTATGTGTTTTGATATAATAAATATTATATGAGAAGCGATGATGGAAACAGTAGTTTATTTGAATCATTTAGAGAAAAAAACAGTACTTGGTGTAAGTTTTTATGTAGGGGAATAAGCGAAAACCATTCCGGAGCTGTAGTGCTGAAGCTAAGTAAGCATTGCCGTATGCCTGCGTTAATGGATAGGGTTTGTTAGAATCTGAAAGTTAAAAGTTAAGGTGGAACCGTGCAATTGATACGCACCCTTAAATGATGGGATAGAACCATTATTTTAGGGTGCTTTTTAATTATTAAATCAATTTGGGAGTTTTAAGTGAATTGTTTTTGTGACTATGTATTTATATTGGTGGGCATGATGCTTTGATTGCCAGAAATATTGAAAGGGGACATGAAAAATGAAAGTTATTTTGATGGATGGAACTGTAAAGGACTATAAATTCGATGAAGAAGAAGGGAAGAA
>DASRMZ010000138.1:0-2127 GCA_035647675.1 Thermoclostridium sp.
TACTAAAACAACCTCCCTGTAAGAATACTCAACTGATTAACCTTTAAAAGAAAAGAGTATAAAAGCACTTTTAAAAGCTACCTACGACTATTAAAGACAAAATTATACATTATAAAAGAACAATCGGTTGTTCTTTTGCAATTTATTTATATCTTTGCTAAACTATATTCAAGTTCATTGCTGTAGTATTACAAAACAATATTATAATTTGTCTTTGCAAGAAAACGACGAATACTGAGTTACTCTCGTTTCTTATCAAAGACTTAAAACAAGGGATTTTCTTGCAGACACTAATTTATGCCTGCAGCTACAAAGCACAATATCTTAATGACCGAAATTTTAATATAAAACCTGGTTTTTTATAAACCATAGTAATTCAAAGAAGCAACAATAATCAAAATTAAAACACTTAAAACATTATGAGAAGTATTATTAAATTCATCATCTTCCTTGTTCCCTTTGCTATATTATTCAATATAAGCTGTAATGGCAACAACTCCCAGGAGAATAAGATTTATGAGGGAGAAGAGGTTTATATAACAAAGAAAGATTTAAAGGACAAAGTAAAAGGCGGATGGGCTGGCCAAGTAATTGGCTGCACATACGGAGGACCTACAGAATTTCTGTGGAATGGCACAATGATTGACGAGCGCGTTCCAATTCCATGGGATGACACTCGCATGAAGTGGTACTATGACACTTTCCCAGGTTTATACGACGATGTATATATGGACTTGACTTTTGTTGATGTTTTCGAGAAGCATGGACTTGATGCTGCTGATTCACTTCATGCACTTGCCTTTGCGAATGCTGGCTATCCTTTATGGCATGCCAACCAAGCAGCACGCTATAATATTCTAAATGGTATAATGCCTCCTGCTTCGGGTCATTGGAAAAACAATCCTCATGCCGATGACATTGATTTTCAAATAGAATCTGATTTTGCTGGTTTAATGTCGCCAGGGATGATTAACTCAGCTGTAGAAATTGCTGATAAGATAGGGCACATCATGAATTATGGAGACGGTTTGTACGGAGGAATTTATGTTGCATCAATGTATTCACTAGCATTTGTTCACGACGATATAGAATTTATTGTAGAAGAAGCTCTGAAGACAATCCCAGCTGAGAGCACCTTTTATCAATGTATTGCTGATGTGATTAAATGGTACAAACAAAATCCAAATGATTGGAAAGCCACTTGGTTTGAAGCTCAAAAGAAATGGACGCACGATATAGGTTGTCCCGATGGTGTTTTCAAAGCTTTAAATATCGATGCTAAAATTAATGCTGCATACATTGTAATAGGGTTGCTTTATGGTAAGGGTGACTATGGAGCAACAATAGACATTAGCACAAGATGCGGTTACGATTCTGATTGTAATCCGGCTAATGCTGCAGGAATTTTAGGAACAATGATAGGATATGACAAGATTCCAGATTACTGGAAACAGGGAATTGATAAAGTTGAAGATTTAAACTTTGATCACACCGAAATATCGCTCACCAAAATATATGAAATAGGTACACGTCATGCATCAGAGATGATTACAAGAAATGGTGGTATAGAGAGCGAAGATGGGTTTACAATTAAATACCAAACCCCAGTGACAGTTCCACTAGAAATAGGGTTTGAAGGATTATATCCTACCGAAAGAAAAACAGTTGGTGCTCAATTGTCTATCTATAATAAAGAAGTATCGATCGAAACAACAGGTTCAGGATTTGTACTTCTTGGCTATGCTGCGTCTGGTGGCAATAAGGATGATATTTTAGAGTTCGACCTATATATTGATGGAGAAATGATTGAAACTATAAAAATGCCAACGTTGTCACTTATACGAAGAACCGATGTGGCATGGAATTACGACCTTTCGGAGGGAACGCACGACCTTACTCTAAAAGCTAAGTATATACCTGAAGGATACTCAGTAAATGCAGGAGAAGTATTGATGTATTCGACCCAAGAACCAATCATCAAAACTTACTTTTAAACACTTTATAATAAGGGCTTCAGTGTTGTTTACTTATAATATACGCTTAATTAGTTTTTGCAAGAAAAGACTTAAAATAAAGGGTTCTCTTGCAGACACTAATTAAAAAGGGTGTATTGGTATAACATATTGT
>DASRMZ010000139.1:0-2796 GCA_035647675.1 Thermoclostridium sp.
GCTGGAAATAATACATTTTCATCCACCTCAATATCACTTTCATACCTTGCTACTCGGTGTCTGTCCCCTGCTTCTATAATCCCATCAGTTCTAATATGAATGCCAGTAATGTCTGGCGTAGAAGCATCCGTACTGGCAGCCATAGCAATAAACTGGAGTTTTTTTACTAATTGTGGTGTTATTTCTTTCCAATTAGCCCCTTCAAAATCTGGTCTTTGTAAAACTACCTCTGTTTGAATTGGAAACCCTGCTCTACTTCTTTCAGCTTTAACAAGCAATTCATTTCCCTTTACGGACAATTTGACTTCTTTGGCAGTCACTTTACTTAGAAATGCAAAGAGTTCTTTAGAGGACACTGCCCCCTCTATTCCTGCATCTTCTTCTAATGGATAACTAATGCTTATTTGGTCATTGTATGTAAACACAAAACCATCTTTAAATGCAAAGTTGGTGCTTTGTTCTACATATTCTGATGTCCCTAATCCTGGGCGCACTGTATTTAGTGCTTGTAATAAGGCTTCTGTCTTCATTTGCTTGTTTTTAAAGGTTTTACATTTCCATCGCTATCTAACAATGGATTTATTTTTTCATCTAAGCTGTGGTTTCTTTTTAAAAGAGAAACAATAACTGTGAGTAATTTTTTCCCAGAGTGTTCTTTAGCAATGTTTTGTCCGTGAATCCCATCATGTGCTTCAATAAGGGATTCTAAAATTGTTTTGTCCATATTTGGTTTTTTAAAATTCGTTAATGTGTTTATATGATTGTTATATGCAAGTGGCTACTTTCGTGGTTTAAACGTAATTCCATCAAGCATTTTAATTTTCGTTTCCCCTTTATACCCTCGTTTCAAAAAATAAACAGCCGAAGGAAACCCAAATGGAAAACCTGCTTTACTGCTCGGCAAGGTATGTATCTCTACAAATCCACCATAATCGTATATCTTTTGAAGCGTACCCATACTCTTGAACATTTTTGCAACAGGTACAAGCAAAACAATGTTGTCTGCAAGGTCAAAACTATGGTCAAGAAATCTGTTAAAATCAGAATAAGGTGGGTTGGTTACAATCCAATCTACTTTCTTTTCATAGTCGTAATAGTTTTTCCCTTCGGTTATTTCGCACCAATCAGTACCATCAGGTAAATATTGCAAAAATGCCCCTTCGCCTTTACAGGGTTCTAATACCTTGCCTTCAATTGGGAACATATCCACAATTTGTTTTGCCAACCAATCAGGTGTGAATACTACATCATTTGGGTTTAAATGTCCGTACTTCCCCTCTATGTACGGGTTGTGTTTTTGTCCTTTTATACTTCCCATAATCGTCTGTTTATTTTTTAGACCGCCGCCAGCATATAACAATGCGTATAAGCAATGGCGGTGTTTGTGTTAATATTTAAGTTCATTTTTATTTTCAATCTTTGTGCTTTGCGAAAGGTAGGTGCGTATTATCCGCCACTACTCATACGCTCGTCCGTTATAAGCAAGATGCTACGTTTCTGCTCCGAATGAAAGTTCCCCATTGTTCAGCCATAGCTTGTGCCACTCCACTAAAAGTTTTTGAACTTTCCTTTTGGCTTATGTTTACAAAATGGTATTTCTGTCCTCGTTTCTTACCTCCAGTATTGCTCGGTAAATACGGCTTATAGTTGCTTTTAATATCAGTTGGTTCTAATGGTGGCAAATTTTTCAACCACAATAAAGTTCTCTTGCTGTATTCGTGTCCATATTCGTAGGGCTGTATCACTTGGCTTTGTTTTGGTAATCCTACTACTTTTAATGGTGTTGGATTTTCAACAGCAATAAATTCAATCGGTGCATTAAGTAGTTCCAAAAACATAGCCTTCGCTTCCATTGCTTTTGCATATCTGTCTTGGCACAAATTACCTGCCGTTGGGTACATCCATCTTGCTCCAGCCCTACTCATATAAGTGCAAGGTGGGTGTGCAATCATCATTTGATATTTGCCACTATAAGCCTCCTTAACCGCATCTCCTACAATATGCCATTCGGGGTGTCCACCACTACATTCTTGTAGGTCGCAACTATAAGCTTCAAATCCTAATTCTCGGAAAGCTCTGCAAACTTCTTGGCTCTCCTCACAAGCTATTAATATTTTCATTTCAAATTTAGTTTATCGTTAATAATCCGCAGCCAGCTTATAACACGTGTTTGGCGAAATAGCCTGCCAACGCTCAGTCCAACGCTCAACGGCTACTGTCGCCAAGCACCAAAACGTTGTATTTATGTTATTGTTCTAAGTTGTTATCATATAGCGTTCTATCTGTTTTGTTTTATTCTAATGTCTGTCAAATGAAATTTCATAACAATATTATCTAAAGGTGAATTTATTAGATTGTTTTTTATATGCCCATGGGTATTTAGGTAAGGACTTTTCTAGGTCTTGGTAATAAATAATGTTAATTTCATCCCTAAGTGTATATTGGTTGGCTAATCCAGGCTCAAACACTCTTTCTATTCGCCTTTTGCCATCCACCACAGTTTCCTTTTTCTGTGCCCATTTTTCGTTGTCTTTAAGTTTATATGTGTCTGCGTCAACTACAACAAATTCAGACGAACCTAGCTTATATCCTTTACTGTGGATGTACTCTAAAATAATCTCCTTCTCTTTCGGAGAGACATTTTCAATATGCTGTCCTGTTTTTTTAAGGTCGGGGGACTGTGATGAAACTGATATTTTCTTAGTGTGTTTGTCATATAACCACTCCCCATTAAGGTAATGAGGAATTATAATCTTTCCATTGCGTCCAATAGTTACCCAACTTGTTGAATCTACA
>DASRMZ010000140.1:0-7380 GCA_035647675.1 Thermoclostridium sp.
TCACAATTCATATATAATACAAATATTATATATGAATTATTTCTGAGTACGAATCAATTATCTCTACCCTATCATCGCCATCTATGTATTTAATAACGGCTGACAACATACTATCAGCATGAGAAGTATCATTGCTCACACAAGAAAACCCCATTTCGCATCTATTCCATTCATTCTGCATTCCAGTTTCTGCTGCCGACACGTTAAGCTTCGACTTAATCCTTGCCAATAATCTTTTTATAACACTCCTTTTATCCTTCAAATTATTCATTCCACCAATATAAAGTGTTACAGTCAAAACACCTACAACCATTCTATGTTCACCTCTCAAAGCTATTCAATCTATTAAGGCTATCGCTAAGTAACACCGCAAAGTTTGCCTTAATTACCTTAACTTTCCCCATGTTGGGTACACGTAAAAAATGCATAAGATCATCTTATGCACCGTTGATTGTCTCATTGAGCATTTTGCGACGTTATATATTTTCCTACGCTGTACAATTAACCACCTATTGTACAGCTACTATTTATTAAGGTTACATCGCTAAAGCCTTTAATAAATACTGATTACTAATTAATGTTAAATAAATATTAACGATCTGCCTCTTCTAAAAGCTTTAATTGAGAATTCAAAAGACTGACTGTCTTAGCCTTATATACCGCCAAATCTTTCTTAACACGCTCCGCTTCAAACTGGATTTTAACCACTTCCCGATTTGCTTCGTCTATAATCTGCTTTGCGTTATTTTGTGCTTCGGTAATTATATTGCTGGCTTTCTTTTGTGCATTATCCACAATATCTTTACTGGACTGTTGCGCAAGAATTAAACTCTTCTTAAGGGTATCCTCCATTTTATCATAGTGGGACAACCTATCTTTAAGTTCCAAAGTCTGGTCGTTTACCTTCAACAGCTCCCGAATGTAGTCAGAATAATCCTCAGTTATTTTTTGTATGGTTTCATAAACCTGGCTCTCATCCAACCCATTAATAAAGGATTTTCTAAACACTATATTTGATAAATCGTTAGGCGTAAAGTTCATAAATATCCCTCTGTAAAACCTAAATTTTTTCTATAACTAGAAGTATCACGTGCCGTAGAAAACCAAGCAATAAATATGCCAAAATAGGAGAGAAATCCATCATTAAATTTTTCCCAATACTTGAACGAGCTATTAGTTTTCTAATGGGCGACAGAATTGGTTCAGTCGCCATATTTACAATAGCTAATATCTTACTTCCCTTATTAATTGGAATCCACGATAATATAATACGCAAAAAAATCATGATCTCAATGACCCTAAAAAATGTTACTACCGCAGTACTTAGAACTTGTGACATTCTTCCCTCCGTCATTTCATCCAGGTAAAAGCTCCTTTTAAATGCAAGTCCTCTTTTATGTCTCCTAATATATCAACACTATTTGGTGTTGCAAGGAAAATGCCTGAAGATATTTTTTGGATATTTCCATCAAGTGAATAAATAGCACCACTCAAAAAATCTACAATCCTTTGAGCTGTTTGCATTTCAATATCCTCTACATTCATAACGATTGAACGGTTAGACCTTAAATGATCACAAATTTCTTTTGTGTCATTTATATTGCGTGGCACTACGATAACAACCTTTGTATTAGAGCTGTTGTTTAGATTAAGAACTTTACCTTGGTTTTTTCTACTGTACTTTCCGTAACTCTCACCTTTACCTACTTCATCCATGTCTTCTTCTTCATAAAAATCTTCTTCTTCAATTTCCTCAGTTTCCCAACCAACAAAATCGAGCATTTTGTTAAGAATGTTTGCCATATGTATCTTCCTCCCACTCATCTTAAGTAAAAATTATATTGCATTATTTGCATAAAATAGGTTTAACAATATTGCCTTTGACCAAAAATACTACTGCCTAAGCGGATAATATTAGCCCCTTCCTCTATTGCTACTTCAAAATCATGACTCATACCCATTGACAAATACTGCATATCAATATTATCAATATTTTCCCGACCAATGTCAACATAAATGTTCTTTAAGCTTTTAAAAACAGAACGCACATCCTCGGGATTTTCTGTATAAGGAGCAATAGTCATCAAGCCTTTGACCTTTATATTCGGGTATTGTGAAAGTATTTTCAAAAACTCATATACTTCATCTGGGGAAATACCAGCTTTTGTATTTTCACCAGATACATTCACCTGAACCAAAGCATTAATAACTCTTTTACTTGCCTTGGCTCTTTTTTGAATTTCTTCTGCCAACTTCAGACGGTCAAGTGAATGGATCATATGTACTTTATCTATGATATACTTCACTTTATTTGTCTGTAGACGACCAATTAGATGCCATCTGCACCTTTCACTTAGTATATCGTATTTTTGGATAAGTTCCTGAACCCTATTTTCACCAAAATCCATTATTTTTTCTTCAATTGCAGCTTCGATGGCTTCAACAGGAAAATTTTTCGAGACTGCAAGTAGCATGATGTCCCCTTCACTTCGACCGCTTCGTTTGGCAGCGGCGGATATTCTCTGATTTGTTATCTTCAAATTCTCCTTTATTATAGCCTTGTCTTTATTGCTAAGCATCATCTATCACCTGACCTTCCTCAATGTTTTGAGGGTTTACCACATAAATATCAAAAACCCGTACGGGATCTATTTCGTTAACATTTGGTACTTTATCAATAATCACAAAGTTATCTTGATGCGCAATGATCTTAACTCTTTTGATCACAACTCTGTTAAATCGGACTAAGCAAATATCAGCTGTACCATCAAATGAATTTATATTGGCAAGACTCCTCTGGGGGAGCTTCAACCCTTCAATACTTTCAATAATTAACTCTGCCTTTGTGTAACCCAAATGTACTGTTTTTTCTATATAACGGTTAAAATAAAGAACAACCTTAGATTTATCTTGAAAATCTCTAATAGATTCAACGGTACAAGGAATTAACTCATTAATACCTTCAATCTTTAATGATAAGGAATCTCCAACTTTTAACTTCTCACTGTCTTTACTATTTACTGCACAAACATACCAACTTTTCTGATTGTTTACGAGCCTGGCAAAGTTTTGATCTTTGTTTACAGCAAATGATTCATCATAACCAACTATCCTAGCTTCAGTCTGTTTATTTTCTTCCACCGTAAGATCCTCAATTGTAAGTTCATTCATATTACTAAATTTATATTTTTCATCTATTATGTTATTATCCCAAACAACTATTCCAGAAAATTCAGATTGCACTTTTTGCGCATTTTCGTTAAGAGTTTTTCTTAGTTGTTCTAATTTATCTTTCTCATTTTCTAGGTAAAGCCTGTCGCCGCCTCTTTCAAATATTTCTTTGTTCCTTTGATAAATCAATCTTTCTAAGGCATTATTTATGCTATCAAGTGTCGAAAAGTCTTTATTTTTTGCTATATTAGCTAGTTTGTTTGCTTCTTGCTGAATTTTTGTATTAAATTCATTATTTTTGTTAAGACTGTCGGGATTGTTTTCAGCAAATTGCCTCAGAAGATTTACCTCAAGACTTTCAATATCTTCAAGAACTCTCTTACTTCCTTTATCAATGACCATGGCAAACTCAAAATTGTTTGGAACTCTCTGACCATGATCAACTTTTGGAATAACTATTCCTTCGTAGGGAGATTTAACTTCTGTTTCTTCTCTAATAAAAACTCCCTCTGATGGAACTTTTATTTCGAGTATTCCAGAATGAATAATATCAGACTCAATGTTACCATGGAATATCCACTTCCATAATGCTGGCAAATAAATGATTGCAAAGATAATAAGAATAACATGAAATGTTCTTTTCTTGTTTCTTCGACTGCGGGTTTTTCCACTATTCGGCTTTTTTGTTCTGGTTCCTTTTTTCCCTTTTTCTTTAGTGGTGCCCATTATTCTCCCCCATAAATACCATTTCTTATTTCTTTAAAAGTAAGGTATTATGTTTTTATCCAATGTAATAATTAATCATAAATTGTGCAATATTTCAATTGTAGTAAACATTTGTATAGTATTATGCGCACCCCTGTACAGTATTTTGTGATATGTATAGTAGTTTCCCGCCACATATTGTACAGCTATTACTGATTTAGGTTACCTCACAAAGCTCTCTGCTGATTAGCTCCTGCACCGCGCATAGAACACCAAGCTTAACGTGTTCATACACAAGCCCCCCTTGAAGATAAGCTATATATGGTGGACGTATTGGCGCATCTGCTGACAGTTCAATTGAAGACCCTTGAACAAATGCCCCTGCAGCCATAATAACAGGTGAATCATAACCCGGCATTTCCCACGGTTCAGGTGTCACAAAGGAATCAACTGGTGATCCCTTTTGGATGCCCTGACAAAACGCAATAACTGCTTCAGGATTTCCAAATTTAATAGCTTGTATTATATCGCTTCTTTTTTCATCAAATCTTGGGCAAATCTCATACCCCAAGCTTTCCATAAGTGCTGATGCAAAGACCGCCCCTTTTAAGCTTTCAGCTACAATATGTGGTGCCAAGAAAAATCCTTCGAACATAGACCGGTTCTGTCCTAATGTAGCTCCAACCTCCTTGCCTAAACCAGGAACAGTCATTCTATAGGAGGCTTGCTCTACTAAACGCTTTTTCCCCACAACATATCCGCCTGATAAAACAATTCCACCTCCAGGATTTTTAATTAAGGACCCTGCCATAATATCTACACCTACATCTGTAGGTTCTTTATCTTCAACAAATTCACCGTAACAATTATCAACCATTATCACACAATTTTGGTTTATGTTCTTAATAAACTTCACTGCTTTTTCAATGCTTTGAATGGTAGTGGGCTCTCTCCAAGAGTAGCCACGCGATCTTTGAATAAACACCATTTTTGTGTTTGAATTAATTGCTTTTTTTATTTCATCAAAATCCATATCTCCATTTTCAAGCAGCTCTACTTGACGATATGTAACACCATAATCCTTTAATGAACCTACCCCTTTATTCCCTCTTATCCCGATTACTTCATCGAGGGTATCGTATGGCTTTCCTGTAATAGATAAAAGCTCATCTCCTGGAAGTAGAACCCCATAAAGGCATAATGCTAAAGCATGGGTACCGCAAGTGATTTGATGCCTCACTAGGGCATCCTCTGCTCCAAATGCAGCCGCATATACACTTTCAAGAACTTCTCGCCCTCTGTCGTCGTAGCCATATCCCGTTGAACCCGAAAAATGGGTATCACTTACTCTATATTCTTGCATGGCTTTAATAACCTTGCTTTGGTTATAAGCGGATACTTGCTTTATATTATCAAAAACTCTGTAACAATTCTTTTCAATATCAGAGGCTAATTTCACAAGCTTTGGATCAATATTAAAACCCTCATGATATATTTCGGTATATTTCATCTATAACTTTCCTCTTTTCTAAGATAAAGGCTCGCTATCTAGGTTTTGAGCATTTAAATTATCTAGTGCCTTTTGAACCTGCTCCTTAGTAATTGTGTTATTAAAGCTAAATGTACAGCTTAAAGACTTTTCATACATTTGCCTGGCATCTTCCGCTTTGTTTATATCCTCAAGGTATAATGCATAATCATAATACGCTTCAGGAAAACTGGGTTGGTTTTTCATCAGCTTTTCAAATAATTCATCAGCTTTATCCATCTCACCCCTTAAGTGATATAGATGTGCAAGGTTATCTTGAATAATAGCATTATCAGAATTGTATTCATAAGCTTCAAGATTCCACTTTAAAGCTTCATCTAAATCTCCCTTTTCAATTAAAAGGTAGCCAAGACTGCCATATACTGCTGTATTTTTATATTCTGCTATAACTTCCTTAAGCATTTCTATGGCCTTATCTAAATCTCCCGTTCTCCAAACAACTAATGCTAGGTTTGATTTTGCAAAGTTCTTTGCGTCTTGAGTTATACTTTTACTCATAGCCTTTGTAAGTATCTGTTTGGATTCGTCAAACCTGCCAGCCTTGAGAAGAACAAACCCATAATTGACTAAAACGTCAGCCTTTGCGTTTTTCACATTTGCTGCTTTACTAAACCATTTTATAGAATTGTGTAGGTTTCCTTTCCCATATTCTATTTGCGCTTTTAAACGGTAAAGCATGCTTTTGTTCACAATAATGACTAATAACAAGAATGCAATAGTAGCAATTATACCTACTATCGTATTGAGCTTAAACAATATGAAAATTGCAATTATTGGTACAAGAGTATATAACACCAACATTATTAGTTTTCTTTTCAATACATTCACCCTCTACTTTTATGTTACTGTTCTTTCCCTTTATGTTAGGGATATAGCTGTACAGCATCGCAAAATGCTCTTACATATAATACAACTATATGGACAACATAGCCTCTAAGGACTTACGTGCCCTGTTCATAATCTGTTCATCAAGTTCTATCTGATATCTATCATACTTTAATGCATTATATACACTTTCTACCTTTGTCTTCTTCATATTCGGACATACGAGCTTTGGTGTTAAAAGATAGAATGTTTTTTGTGGGCTATCCTTTTTAAGCTTATGCAAAATACCCATTTCGGTTGCAATAATGAATTTGTCATGGGGATTATTTTTTGCAAATTCAATTATTGCGGATGTACTGCCAACAAAATCAGCCATTTCAATAACCTCTAGTCTACACTCAGGGTGTGCTAACAGCAGAGCATCAGGATGAGCATTTTTTGCCTTTTCCACATCATCTTTTCTAACTCTATGATGCGTGATGCAATATCCCTGCCACATATGAAATGTTTTGTTTGGGAAATTCTTTGCTATATAGCCCCCTAAGTTAAGGTCAGGTGCAAATATTATCTCATCATTTGATATGGACTCGATAACCCGAATGGCATTTGAAGATGTACAGCATATATCACACTCTGCTTTTACTTCAGCAGAAGTGTTTATATAGCATACCACTGCTGCATTGGGGTATTTCTTCTTTTCTTCTATTAATCCTTCGGCTGTAACCATATCAGCCATGGGACAACCCGCATCTATTTCCGGGAGTAAAACAGTCTTTTCAGGCGAAAGTATTTTTGCACTTTCAGCCATGAAATGTACTCCGCAAAAAACAACAACATCGGCATCGGTGGATGCACAATATTGGCTTAGTCTAAGGGAATCCCCCACTACATCAGCTATATCCTGCACCTCATCATTTTGGTAATTGTGTGCAACGATAACAGCATTTTTTTCTTGCTTCATTCTTTTAATCTCATCTATCATTTCTGACATTTTCTTTTTCATTAATAATTCTCCTTCTGTTGGGTCTTTAGTGTTCAACAAACACTAGCTGCCGTTTCATATTTATTATACATTATACTATAACTTAGTATTATATCATACAGATTTTTTACTGCACATACTTTTAAAC
>DASRMZ010000141.1:0-15987 GCA_035647675.1 Thermoclostridium sp.
CTTTTATTCTATGTTTAATAAGGTATTTGCAAAAATTTTACCTTAATATTCCACCTCTATTAAGTTTTTTAGTATATCGTTCTTTATATTAAAATCACATACTACATCAAGTATGGCTTGTCGCTGACTTAGCACGCTTAACTCGGTATCAATTATATCCCTGCGGCTTATAACACCAGCATCAAACTTAATTATCAAAGTATCCAGCTTGCTCTTTTCTAAGTCTTCCCTTTTATATGCCAATTCCACTGCATCAAAGGCTGTAAGCAGATCATTATGAGCATTTCTTATGGACACCTCAAGATTGGTCTGGGCATCATATAACTCTTTTTTAGCCTTTTCGAACTCATATACCTTTTGATCATAAAAATCATGACCTGGCTTTAAATGTTGCTTTGTTATCTCTAATTTCATTTCTGCTGCTTCTAAAGCCTTTTGTTTTTGATAAACCAAGGTGTTATTTTCCAATGCCTTTGCTATAGCCTTATCAAGGTTAAAGCTATCTAATACATAGTGGGTTCCAATCTTATTAAGCCTGTAGTCAAATTGTATCTTATGCTCGTCACTTAAATCCACATGAAGTCTTTGCTTAATATTTAAAATGTCAGATGCAAACGCCGTATCCACGTTTTTCAGCTCAAGTCTTTCTACCGATAAAGCCAATCCCTCGTCTGTTATATCAGCTTCAGAAATCAATCCTTCTTTGTATCGAATCGCATCAATTTCGTACTTTTCTTCAAGCAATGCTATTCTTTGCTGTTTGTTTTGAATGCTTTCCCCGCTAAGAAGCACTCTCATCATTTCTTGATAAACATCTGACTTCATTTGATGAATATTATCATCCTTCTGTTTTTTCGCAATTTCAAGATTTATTTCTGCTTCAAAAGGTACCACCTCTTTTACTATTTTTCTTTCCGCAACCTGTTGAGGAGTTCCGCCATAATAACCTAAAATTGCCTCATCCTTTGCATCTTGTAATGCACTTTCCATAGCCTTAATATTAAAATCATCCAGTGCCGGTTGATTTGAGTTTTCTACTGCAGTTTCAAGGGCTGAGTTATAGGTAAATATAGCAATGCCTTCTTCAGCAAACGCAAAAACGCTAGTAATAAATACAAACAATATTGTTAATATAATAAACCGTTTCATTTTATATCCCCCTTCAATTAAAGCCTTTTTTGACTAAAGGCTTTTGCGATGTATCCTAAATAACCATTAGCGGTACAAAAATATATCATCGCAAAAATATTCAATTAGTAACCTGGACCAGCAGATATGGCTCGGTACAATTGATCCTGCTTATTTAATAAATTAACCAGGTTTATATCAACCACAAAATCCAACTGTTCTATTGCATGTTCAAGCTGTTCTATAACGGAAATGGGTACAATCCCTGATTCATATTGTGTCTTTGTAGTGTTAAGTAGATTTTCTTGCTTAGCCAAATTTAGTTTTGCAAGCTCCAAATCGTTATAACACTTTTTCAACTCCTGATACGCCTGGCGTATTTCTTTTTCAATGTCATACCTTTGTTGTGACAGCGTTATTATTAGTTCATCAAGCTCGTCTTGAGCAGCTTCATAATCTTTTTTTGTCTGCTGATGAAACGTATATACCTTTTTATGGCGATAAATCTCCATACGCAATTCTACAAGCTCAATCTGCTTCATTGTACTCCATATCTCCATACGGTTTTCCAAAGCACTTGCTATTGCTTGCTCTTGGGTTATAGGTATTTCGTGCTCATTTGCCCATGGTGTTCCGATTAAATCATACCTAAAACTCAATGGTAAATTTGCCATTGCATTAAACTGACGGTGCGTATTTTCATAATCACGTTTTGCTTTTACTATCGCATCCTCCGACGCTCTTACTTCTAATAAAGCACCTTGTAAGTCAAGCTCTGTAATCATGCCATTTTCAAAACGCTTTTGTTCGCGTTTTAGATTTTTTTCAGCAAGCTCAAGCGATTTTTCAGCTAATCCAATAGAGTGATATGTACTGTATAAACCAACAAAAAGATTGTCTGCAGCGTTTGCCATCGCATTTTCAGTCACTTCAGCCACTTTTTGCTTTACTTCATATGAAAACTTCATAGATTCAGGAAAAAACTCTTTCATCAGTATCATCTGCATCTGCTCAGCCGAATCATAATAGTAATAAATATCCTCATCGGTGTAAGGGTTTACAAATAAGAATATTTTAACGGTGTTAATGCTCCGAGAACGGGCTGCTTGTTCTTCATAATCTTTTTTTGCAAACTTAATTCCTTCCTCTGCATCCCAAATAGCAGAAGAATTATCTTTAATAAGCTCTACTGCTTTCTGCCTATTAAGTAAGCTTCTTGTTACTGATTGAGTTTGGGTTGAACCTACCAATAGCATAAATACATTTACAAAAATAACAAGGGCTGCAACTCTCTTGCGCAATGATAGCCCTCCTTTTACACAAAAATTATATTACTTACTATAGTATATCAACGTTAATACCCTTTGAAAAGTCTGATAAACGCCAAAAAAGAGCTCGAAGGCTCCCTCTTGGCGTTTAAACTGTTCGATTTAACTTGAGCTACCTGTTGTTGCTATTTTCATTATTGTTTTTCCTGCGCTGCTGAACATTGTTTGGATTTACATCCTCAGAGAATTCAGTCATGTTTTCACCGAGCTGATCATTGCTGAACTTATTCTTTTTTCTCTGATTTTGCTGATTGCTGTTATTGCGGTTTTCATTTTGATTGCGGTTTTGGTTTTTGTTCATTTTTTGAACACCTCCATATTTAATAACAAAATTTGTTTTACCGCCCAATGAACATTTGGACGTAAACTTTTCCGTACTTTGGACTTTGGTAAACTCCTATACCGGTATAATTAAAATTTCCACTAAGGATATTTTTTCTATGCCCTTCGGAATTCATCCACGCTTTTACTGCGCCTTCCTCAGTACTGTTCCCTGCTATATTCTCTCCAGCAGATCTAAAACTTATACCAAATTGACGCATCATATCAAAAGGAGACCCATACTTTGGTGATTGGTGTGAAAAATAATTATTCTCCACCATATCTTTTGCCTTTAACCTTGCCACTTCCATAAGCTCAGGATCTGCAGTTAGTGCTGCTAACCCTGCTTTGGCACGTTCTGCATTTATAAGATCCAAAATCAGCTTTTCATCCTTTGACAAATTAGCTTGTGGAGCTGGTGCAGACGTTGGCTTTGGTGCCTGCGTCGGTGTACTAGGTGGTGGATCTGTGTTAGGTTGCTGATTTATTTTATTTGGCGGCTGCAGATATTTCCCACTAACACACCCTACCAATCCAGTATTGGGCTCAAAAATTACGTACCAATCACTGATCTCAGCTAACACATTAACCCATTGATTTTGTTTCAATGTACCAACAATGGAATATTCCGCGGACGGTCCTTTACGGACATTCAACTCTACGGCAGTAACTATTCCACTGATAAAATCCACCCTTTGCCATGTCATTTCCGCATTGACCGGGGTAATATCCCGACTTATAAGGCCAAACACGGTTACAGTCAGGAAGATAATCAGCGTTACTGCTATAACTCTTTTTTTCATAGGCTCCCTCCTCATACCATGATTTAGACCCTGCGGATTATTTACTATAAACAAGGAATATCTGTAAGCATATTAAATAGACCTCGCAATAGCCGATTAATGCAGGATCCATGTTGCAATAAATAGTATGTCTCTTAAGGAAAAGAATTATTTACAAATAATAAAAAAATTACACAATTCGAAAAAAACTTGTTTTTCGAACTGTGTAATCAGTTTTCTAATCCATTTAGCTGTGCTTTAATATTATGTTGTTGTTGAATTTAATCAGCAAATCTTTTGGACATAAACCTTATAAGAATATACCCTAGCAATAATGCTGCGATTGAAGCTAAAACCTCTGCAATTCCCAATAAAACTGCTGGTGTTGCTATATCTGCTATATTTCCTATAGAAATTAAAGTATAGAACCCTTCGGGTAATCCGGGAAATACTTGAAGAACAGATCCCAATACAAAACCAAGAATTAAAAGGTATGTTGGTCTGGGTTTGTTATTCATACAATTCTCAAGCACCCTTGTAGTGGCTAATACACCAAAAACTACCCCTAGTCCAATTGGTATCAAGTAGGCAAGTCTAAGGTTACTTATTGCATCAATAAAAGTATCGTAAAGCCCTATGGCTAGTAGCATAAAGGACGTACTAATTCCCGGTAGTATTAATGCTACAGCAATAATAATACCTGCAAGAAACAGAAATACAAACTGGAGTATACCAGTAGAATTTGCAAGATTTACTAACGTTCCTTCGTAAAATGTCATAATAAGTATGATAAAAAAACCAAGAACAAAAAATAACCAGTCTATTTTCTTTTTATTCCCAGCATCTGCCTTATTATACAAAACGGGTATGCCTCCCAAAATAACTCCAAGGAAAAAATATATCATGGGGAATTTAAAATTCGCTAGTAAATATTTCATAATCCAGCTAAAACCGAATAGACCTATCGCCCCTCCGATTCCTACCGTTAAAATAAATATAATATTCTTTTTAATATCCGAAAAGAATGAGCTAATTGAATGGATTATATCGTCATATAAGCCTAAGATTATCGCCATCGTACCCCCGCTCACCCCGGGGACGAGCGTCGCTATACCAATTACAACCCCTTTAATAATGTTCACCAGTGACTTCATATCTTTACTCCCTCATTATAGTTTCAAATACTCCTATTATTCAGATTGCTACAAATAATATTATGTGTGTTGTCTAAGTTTACGCCGCAAACGCTTACAATAATGCAAAAGTGTTCTAAACCTCACCTGTGTCGTATTGTGTGGTTTTTTTCCAAGTCATTTTTACACATCACTGTTCACCGTATTCTATTATTTTAATAAGCTCGGCCCCATATTACCATTTCTTTCGCAGGTTTACCACAACAGACACAAGTATCGGAAATATTCTCTTGCTCGAATGGCATACAGCGAGCAGTCGCACCTGTTTCTTCCTTTATCGTATCTTCACAGGACTGTTCACCGCACCACATAGCTTTAATGAGCCCGGGATTTGTATTGCAAATATTAGCTATTTCTTCAATGGTTTGTGCTGTATACGTCTTACTTTCTCTTAGCTTTGCTGTTTTTTGTAGCATATCCTTTTGCATTGTATTAAGAATATTAACAACAGACTGTTCAATGCCATCAAGGGAAATAAACTGCTTTTCACCAGTATCACGGCGAACAATAACGCATTGATTTTTCTCTATATCTCTTGGTCCTAATTCAAGACGCAGTGAAACACCTCGCATTTCATGTTCACTAAACTTCCACCCAGGCATTTTGTCGCTATCGTCAAGTCCAACACGCACAAGTTTGCTAAGTTTACCCTTTATTTCTTCTGCCTTTTCCAACACACCTTCTCTATGCTGCTGCACAGGTATGACAATTACTTGAACTGGTGCTACTTCTGGTGGAAGAACCAGTCCGTTATCATCGCTATGAACCATGATCAGTGCACCGATTAATCTTGTTGACATGCCCCAAGATGTTTGATGCACATATTGAAGTTGATTGTTTTTGTCTGTATAACGTATATCAAAGGCTTTCGCAAAACCATCACCAAAATTGTGAGATGTGCCAGTTTGAAGAGCTTTACCATCATGCATAAGGCTTTCTATTGTATAGGTAGCTTTCGCTCCTGCAAACTTCTCTTTTTCTGTTTTTTGGCCTTTTATAACGGGAATTGCAAGAATATTTTCACAAAATTCTGCATAGACGTTTAGCATTTTTAAAGTTTCTTCCATTGCTTCCTCTTCGGTAGCATGGGCAGTATGACCTTCCTGCCACAAAAACTCAAGCGTTCTTAAGAAAGGACGGGTGGTTTTTTCCCAACGGACAACCGAGCACCATTGATTATAAAGCTTAGGTAAATCTCTATAGGAATGAATAATATTTGCATAATGCTCGCAGAATAGAGTCTCTGAAGTAGGTCTGACACAAAGTCTTTCTGTAAGCTTCTCATCTCCACCATGAGTTACCCACGCTACCTCTGGTGCAAATCCCTCGACATGATCCTTCTCCTTTTGTAAAAGGCTTTCGGGGATAAACATAGGCATATATACATTTTCATGACCCGTTTCTTTAAACCTTTTATCAAGATTTTTCTGAATCAGTTCCCATATTGCGTAACCGTGTGGACGCAAAATCGTACAGCCTCGTACACTCGAGTAGTCTATTAAATCAGCTTTTTTTACAATATCGGTATACCATTGTGAAAAATCTTCATCCCTTGATGTTATAGCTTCAACAAGCTTCTTGTTTTTTGACATAAAAATTCGCTCCTTTAAATAGTTGTTTGCTGTTATCAAATATGTACATAGTGTATTTATTGCGTTTATTGTGTTAAACACATTTGTCATTTTTAGTGTATTTGTTGTGTTTATCATGTTTATTACATTTGCGTATGAGCAAAATTACTGCATTAAGCAATTCCAATATACACTTATAAACTATTCCCCTATAAATAAAAAACGCCCCTAATAATAGGGACGGAAATTCCGCGGTACCACCCAAATTGGCATAAATGCCCAACTTCGAAACCTTTATCGCAAGCTTATACGGCAACCTCATCAATTGCTTCTCCGGGGTGGGAAGAAAAAGTATTTGTTCAGAAACCTTACAGCTACTGGTTTCATTCTCTGGGAACATTATTTTTTTTCGAATCCCCTTCATAGAATTTGCGTTATTAAGGGCAAGACCTGGGTAACAACTCATTAAATACAACAGGTACTGCCACAACTGACTCAATACTATTATACCTTTTTCTCCATGTCAAGTGTTGCATATTGCTCAATCTTCTCAAAGCAGACCATTTTCTGCAAAACTATAATATTTGCTCCCTGATGCAATGATATGATCCGAAACTGATACAGATATTGTCCTTAGAGCTTCACGAATTCTTTTTGTTACCTCCACGTCAGGTGCTGAAGGTTTTAAACTACCTCCGGGGTGATTATGTGCTAATATCACACTGTTTGCCTTGTACCTAAGAACTGTTTCAACAACTAATCTAGGGTAAATAGACACTTCGTTAATGGTTCCCTCATGAACAAGTGCTGCGTAATTCAAATGATTTTGTGCATTAAGACAGCATACATAAAAAGCCTCGTAATTTTTTCCTATGAATAGTTTCGTCACATATTGACCAGCCCTTTCAGAGCTGTCGAGGACAGGCTTTGCACCTTCTTTTATAAGCATGAGTCTTTTAGATAAATGTGGAATCATCTTAATCAGCACTGCAGTATTTTTCGAAACCTTACCTTTATCCATTATTTGCTCGACAGACGAATCAAATATGGCTTCAAGCGTTCCAAACCTCTCTAAAAGCCTGTGTGCCAGCTCATTGGTATCCCTTCTTGGGACTGCATAGAACAAAAGCATTTCCAACACCTGGTGGTCCTCAAAGGAATCCAGGCCTTCTTCTATGAAACGTTGCCTTACTTTATCTCTGTGACCTCCATGTACATTGTTCCCCATTTTCAAATACCTCTATAATACATTTTTGTGAACTACTCAGCAATGAATTACCGAGCCTCTGTAATCATGTAAGATAAATACTTTACACGACTTACAGGGGTAGTCCTATACCCACTACTGCTACCCATAAATGGGTTAGCCGGATACTTTTATTGGACTGCTTATCCCCTTTAAGGGATAGGATATAGCAATATCTGTATTTCGTGTACCTTTGTACAATATATTGTGTCGATATAGTAAATGAAAACAAATGATGATTTTTGAACTGTGATAGTGCTTTTTAAGTGAATAGATTCCAAGGAAAACAAACGGGTGGCTGTGAAGTAAAGCTCATAACCTCATCCCTAACAGGATGCTTAATGGACAATTGATAAGACCAAAGTGCTAGATTGTTCGTAAAACTACGATGTATAGCCTTACCATACTTTGCGTCCCCTACAATAGGGTGCCCATTATGGGACAACTGTACTCGTATCTGATGTGATCTTCCTGTGATTAGATTGATTTTTAATAATGTCTTATCCTCATACTCTGATACAACTTCATATTTCAATATCGCTTTGCGAGAGTTTTTTGTGTCTTTAGAAACAACACTTACTTTGTTTTTATCGCGATCCTTGAGCAAATAATTATGATAAGTACCACTTTTAGTTTTAAATACACCTTCAGATACTACAAGATAAAATTTCTCCATTTCACCTTTGCGTATGTATTCTGAAATTCTGGATGCCGCTTTAGATGTCTTGGCAAATACCATAACACCACCAACAGGTCTATCCAGGCGATGAACTAAACCTAAGTAAACATTTCCTGGTTTATTATATTTTTCTTTTATATATAGCTTTAACATGGTCAACAAATCGACGTCATTACTTATATCAGCCTGTACTGGAATGTTTATAGGTTTCTCCACCACAAGCAAATGGTTGTCCTCGTACAATATACTGATATCTTTCTTTATGCCCATTTTCAGCCTCATCTCCAGTAAACTCATACCATTATAACATATTAAGGGTTTTATTTCCCTAGAAGGTAGTATGAAAACCATGTTTCACCCCGTAGTTTCAGGCATTAACAAGTCCCAAACACTTTGACCACCTCAAGGGAAATAAAACCCTTATTTAAACTATTATATTATTCTTTATATTACAGATCATGCCGTTATTCACGCCAATACACGGAAACTTGAATAACTTTAAACCTTAACTGTGCTCGAAGCATACCCACACAAGCACAAAGAGTAAAATATACATCATAGCCATATACCCCGCATTAGTAGGTGTAGATCACTATACCCTGCCCTTAAACTCCTTTATAAGCTCTGGGAGAACCTCAAGCACATTTCCAACAATACCATAGGTTGCAACTTTAAAAATTGGAGCATCTGCATCCTTGTTTATTGCTATTATTATATCGGATGATGTCATGCCCACAAGATGCTGAACAGCACCTGAAATACCACAAGCGAAATACACCTTTGGTCCAACTGTCTTTCCTGTCTGCCCAACTTGATGACTATAATCAATCCAGCCTGCATCAACAGTTGCACGGGTTGCGCCCACGGCACCGCCTAAAACATCTGCCAATTCCTTTATTAGTTCAAAGTTTTTCGGATCACCCATTCCCCTTCCACCAGATACGATTATATCTGCTTCTGTAAGATTTACCTTTTCGCAGACCGTTTGAACAGCATCCAATACCTTAATTTTTAAGTTTTCTGTTATTTTTATATCAGGGCGAACAACTTCCCCAGTTCTTGAAGGGTCGGGGTCATTTGGTTTCATGACTTTAGGTCTAACGGTTGCCATCTGTGGTCTTTTGCCCGGGCAAATAATAGTTGCCATAAGGTTGCCACCAAATGCAGGCCTTGTCTGCAATAGATTCCGGTTTTCCTTATCAATGCTAAGAGATGTACAATCGGCTGTAAGACCAGTATTTAACCTTGAAGAGATTCTTGGTGCCAGCGATCTACCATATGTAGTTGCACCTATTAACACAATCTCGGGTTTATATTTATTAATAAGCTGTGTAAAAATGTCAGTGTAGGATTCATCATTGTACATTTTAAGTGATTCATCTTCAATTAGATAAACATTGTCTGCACCCTGGGAAATTAATGTGTCAGCTTGACCCTCTATACTAGAACCCATTAATACAACGCATAATGGAACTGATAATGTATCTGCAAGCTTTCGTCCTTCACCTAACAACTCAAATACAATAGGTATTACTTCATTGTTTTTTTGTTCGCCAAACACCCATATGCCTTGATATGCCGATAAGTCTGTGGTTTTTTCAATTTCTTCTTTTCGAAGGTCTATAGCATCAAAGCTACATGCAGAAACACATGAACCACAAATAGTACAATTATCGAGTATTACAGCCTTATCCTCATTCATCTCAATTGCATTAAAGGGGCATGAGCTAACGCAGGCTCCGCATCCAACACATTTTTCTGTAATTATGTTGATCATTTATGTATCCTCCAGACTATAATTTAATCCACTCTTTTTGCAAACTTCATGGAAAGCAGCGCATCAGCAAGGCCCTTCGCCTGCTCCTTTGCTGTACCTTCAATCATTTGTGCCTTTATTTTATGAACGGGAACAAAGGTTTCTATTACTTGTGTTGGCGACCCTTTTAAACCGCACAAATTTTCATCTGCACCTATATCCTTGGCTGTTAAAAGCTTTACTTCGGTCTTTTTTGCTTTTAGCTTACCCCTAATTGAAGGTAATCTTGGTTCATTTATTTCCTTAACAACTGTAATAACTGCTGGAAGAGGCATCTCTATCGTTTCATATCCGTCATCAGTCATACGTTGGCAGCGTATATACCCTTCTTTTATTTCTTCTATTTTTCTAACATTTGTTGTATGAGGTATGCCAAGCTTTTCTGCAAGGCTGGGACCCACTTGAGCTGTATCGCCATCAATTGCTTGCTTACCGCACACAATAAGATCATAGCCTTCCATGTTTTTTATTGCAGTTGCAAGTGCATATGATGTAGCTAATGTATCTGCTCCAGCAAAGGCTCTATCTGTGAGCAGTACTGCATTGTCAACACCAACTGCAATTGTTTCACGAAGAAGATCTGCAACCGTTGGTATGCCCATGCTCAGTGTAGTAACACTGCCACCTAGCATCTCCTTTATCCTGACACCTTCTTCGATAGCATACTCATCAAAGGGGTTTATTATTGCCTCAACACCGTCCCTAATGATTGTGTTGGTTTCTTTGTTCATCTTAACTTCAGTTGTTCCGGGAACTTGTTTTACGCAAACAATGATATTCACAATATTTCAACTCCTTAAAAAGTCCAAATAACGTTATGCCAATAAGTGTTTGTTAAATTGCACACCCACATAGTAATTAAGGCCTTTGCGATATAATTTTTTATTTCTTTTTGGCCGCCTCTTTTATTAACTCCTGGGCAATAACATTTCTTTGAATTTGATTTGTTCCTTCATATATTTGAGTGATTTTTGCATCCCTCATCATTTTCTCAACAGGGTATTCTCTCATATATCCATAGCCACCCATTACCTGTACAGCATCAACTGTTACCTTCATAGCTGTATCTGAGGCTATAACCTTTGACATTGCTGACTCTTTAGATATGTTTTTTGCACCACTATCTATAAACCTGCAAGTCTGATATACAAGTGCCCTTGATGCTTCAATCTGTATAGCCATATCTGCAAGCATGTGCTGAACAGCCTGAAATGATGATATGGGCTGACCAAACTGTTCTCTCTCCCTTGAATACTTTAACGCAGCCTCGAAGGCTCCTGTAGCTATGCCTACTGCCTGAGCTGCAACACCGGGTCGGGTCCTGTCAAGGGTTTTCATTGCAACGATAAATCCCATGCCCTCCCTTGATAAAAGGTTTTCCTTAGGAATTCTACAATCATTAAAAATAAGCTCACGGGTACAAGAAGCTCTAATACCCATTTTGTCTTCCTCTTTACCGTAAGTAAAACCCGGAGTATCCTTTTCTACAATAAATGCTGAAAAACCCCTTGCACCTTTGTCTTTGTTGGTACAAGCTACAACTGTATAAACATCAGCTTCTCCGCCGTTCGTAATCCACTGCTTTGTTCCATTTAAGACATACTCATCCCCATCCAATGTGGCGGTGGTACGTATTCCAGCCGCATCACTTCCTGCATCATGCTCGGTGAGTGCAAATGCAGCAAGATGTTTACCTGATGCAATGTCAGGAAGATATTTTCGTTTTTGTTCTTCATTTCCAAACAAAATAATGGGATATGTACCAAGGCCGGTACCAGCAAAGGCAAGTGCTATACCACCACAAGCACGGCTTAGCTGTTCGACAACAAGAGCCATCTCAAAGACACCGCCACCTAAGCCACCATACTTCTGTTCAATGTATACACCACACAAATCCGACTGAGCTAAATATTTTATTATTTCGTGCGGAAATTTCCCTTCACGATCATATTCTGTTGCTACGGGAGCGATTTTTTCATCTGCTATCTGTGCAGCCAAATCCTTTATCATTTCCTGTTCTTCGGTAAGAAAATAATTCACATCCAACACTCCTTTATTTAATATAGTAATCATCTACGCATATTAGCTGGTAATAATTCAATATCTAAAGTATATTACAAAATTATACTTGATGCAATAAAAACACATAAAAAAATATGATGCAGTGAAACTACAGCTACAGTTTACACCATTAATATTTTGAGATATAGTGTGCACCAACGGAAACGACGCTTCATTTGCAAGAGCTGTATAGTTCCGCTAATGTTTTCCTTATATTGCACAGCTATATCTTTCTGGTTAGCTGCGAACTGTAACAAACACATACAAGAAATAAAGAGTAAAAAATCCCCATAAGTATTATAGGGATTTGGGATTAAGTCGGTACTACCACAAAAGCTAATATTAATGAGTATTTTGCGTTGTATGCATTGACAAGTCATTAATTAGCACTTATCTGTTTTAACAGACCTGCAAGCTTTATTTTTGATTGCTGAAATATTTCCACAATCTTAAATTTAATTTCAACAGGCATCTCTCCCTCTTTGCCTTTTGATGTGATTAAATAAAATTCATCTTCAGTCAATTCATTTTGTAAAATACTCATATACTCTTCATCCAGCTCACCTTGAGTATCCTCTGTAAAGCACAGGGGTGGGAACATAACACACCACCAGTTTTGTCCTTCGGCTCTACCCACTTCGATTTTAAGCGATTCATAGAACCCTGCAGGTAAAATGATGTTGGCATATTGCTTTGAAGGAAAGGGAAATTTCCCAAATGAAGCGACGGCATAATCCCCCGCCCCTTCTTTAGCTATCACATCGTTTGCAATTTGCTCAAGCTCTTTTATATTTGTTTTTATATAATCTGTAGCATCCCTTTTACTTTCCAGCCCGTCCATATGCTCTGTCATATATTTAACGACTGCATCTCTAATACTATATTTTAGTGCTTGATCCTGAGTGCTATCGCTATTTGCAACAATATGCAGACGTATCATACTGTCTGATAAGTCTTGATTTACTTTTTCTGCAATAAATCCGAATAATAACACAAAAAATAAGGCAGAATAAAGTAACGCAACCAGTAGTTTGACGTATTTTTTATTTTTAATCCTTTTTTCTATAGTGACTAACATACAATCCCCTCTTTCATATTACATAAAAAATATTATTAGCCTGCTTTTATATCTTTCTTTTCTATTTATAAGGTTGCATGGCAAAAGGTTTTTGCTAGAGAAAAAACCTTTATGTTACTCATTTATATCAATAATATAAGTATTGACATTATTTCTAAGATCAATACATGACAATTAAAATAAATTCTGTCATGGTTGTGCAGCAGACTCTATCTTATACCACTCAAAACATGAATTTCTCTTTAATTCGGGATTTGATTCGCTACAGAAGAAATATAACCTTATTCAAGGCCTATGCGATGTGGTTTAATAAATATTTACACAAAAGAGGCGCCGGACTGTAAAATTTCCTTGCGTTATTTATACATAATTTTATATAATTTGACCTTTGAATTTTTTGTTCGACATTTTTTTGCAATTTTTAAGGCACAATCTTTCATTTTGTGGTGTATGTAAAAGTAAACCATCCACATCATCCACAGGGTTATCCACAGGCAACTGCCTTAGTATTGCCGAAAGATTATGCCTTTTCCACAGAATTCACAGATGAAATTTTAGATTTTACACATTTCTTACTTTGAATTAACATACCATATGGAACCTTCAGAAACGTTTTTCCCCCAGCTTCAAATTAGGTACTGCATTTAAATTAAGAGGTGCAAATTCATTCTCTATATAGGAAAAATAAGCAGATGAAGCAATCATTGCTGCATTGTCGGTACACAGCTTTATAGGTGGATAAAAAAGCTGTATATTAGCGTTAGAGCATGCTATTTCAAAGCTTTTACGTAAAAAGTTATTTGCCGCAACGCCACCTGCAATACAAACATTTTCTGCACCTGCCTGCTTTGCAGCTGCCATAGTATGTTCAACAAGCACATCAACAGCTGCTTTTTGAAACGAAGCACAAATATCTGCTACAGGAAGCTCTTTATTCTTTTGCCTATATTGATTTACAACGTTTATAACGGCTGTCTTTAAACCACTAAAGCTAAAATCATAGGTTGAATCTTTAAAATTAACTCTGGGGAAATTAAACGCCTTCTCATTGCCCTGTTCAGCCATTTTCTCTACTAAAGGTCCCCCTGGATAACCTAAACCTAATACTCTTGCTATTTTGTCGAAAGCCTCGCCTGCTGCATCATCACGTGTGCGTCCTAGAACAATTTGTTTCCGATAATCTACAATATTAACAACATGACTGTGACCACCTGATGCAATAAGACAGACAAAAGGAGGCTCAAGCTGCTTATGGGAAATATAGTTTGCACAAATATGGCCATCTATATGATTTACGCCAATAAGCGGCTTATCAAGAGTAAATGCCAAGGCTTTAGCTGCCGAAATACCCACAAGTAGGGCTCCAACTAAACCAGGACCATAGGTTACACCAATAGCATCCACATCCTTAAGCTCTATATTTGCCTCTTTGCAAGCTTTATCAACAACAGGAATAATTGATTCGACATGTTTTCGGGAAGCTATCTCTGGTACTACTCCCCCGTATTCCGCATGAAGCTCTATCTGAGTTGAAATAATATTCGACAGTATTTTCCTTCCATTTACAACTATAGCTGCCGATGTCTCATCGCAGCTTGATTCTATCCCAAGAATTATTATATCTTTATCTTTCACGTAAACCTCCATAATATGTGCCGTTCAACAACCCTAAAGAATAGTTTTGCCTTTGGGTGTACACATTGTACTTACGAAAACAATTGTATGTTAATTGAGTAATTAATTCAAGGGAAAAAAATAGAGCTCCTTGGAGCTCTCGAAAACAGGAGAAATGCTAATGTTCGATATTATTCTATCAGATATGTGCTCTGCATGATATAGGAGCACAGTCCGATTATATAGGACTACGGTCCTATTGTTGCATCTTTCCTGTAGCTTTTTGCCTTTAATAATGTACCTATTGAAAAAATCAGAACACTTATTGCTGTTTTACATTGTGAACATTTTTCACTGTTGCATATTTTAAGTATCCTGTACAATATATTGTGGTTACAGTTCACTCTATTAATATGTTTAGATATAGCTGTGCAATAACGCAAATTAATGTTACATCGCAAAAGCGTTTCATTATGTACTATAAAAATATTCGAAAGACCAATTGATCCAATAGAACTAAAGCTCCTAAACCCCATAAATAATATGAAAAATACTTTAGTTTTTGTCTTTCTATTAAGCTAATCATAAACTTTATAGCAATAAACCCTGCTATACCTGCAAAAATCATTCCAATAACAAAAGAGCCAATACTTATGGATGAAAATACATTTTCACCAGTTTTTATAATTTTGTATATGTCTACAACAGTTGCACCTAATATGGCTGGAATTGATAAAAGGAAGGAAAAGTCAGCAGCGGTTTTTCTTTCAATGCCTAACAAGAGGGATGTAGAAATAGTCATGCCCGACCGTGATACTGCCGGAAGCATGGCGATAGCCTGTGAAGCGCCTATAACTAAAGGGTCCTTAATGGTCATCTCTTCGAGTTTCCTTGCTTTTTTACCTGCATTATCTGCATATAATAAAATTAAGCCGGTAAAAATGAAACCTACCCCAAGAGTCGTACCTGTTTCAAAGAAGGATTCTATTAGATCGTCGAGCAAAAGACCAAAAATTGCAACAGGAATGGTGGCGAGCACAATGTACATTGGCAGCTTTGAAAATGGTTTTTTTATCATTTCAAAAATTTTCTTTCTGTATATCACCAGCACAGCTATTAATGTTGCAAAATGCAAAGCAATAGCAAAAGTTAATGCACCCTCTTCAATAC
>DASRMZ010000142.1:0-2295 GCA_035647675.1 Thermoclostridium sp.
GTAACAGATATAATAGACTAGTAAAAAAGCCCGAAGGATTTTAGATCCTTCGGGCTTTTTTTGTGGCTGTCATGGGGACGGAGTTGTTGGCTGGGGTGGCTGTCATGGGGACGGGGTTGTTGACACAGGAGTTGACACGCAGCTGTCATGGGCAGCTGTCATGGGGAAGCTGTCATGGGGAAGCTGTCATGGGGACGGGGTTGTTGGCACATCTTCCGTTAATAAGCAAAATATATAAGGCGGAAGCGCTTGACACATTGAATGTTTTGGCCGAAATAATATGTATAACATACTACAAAGTTTTCTGATATGGAAGCAAGACTAAAAGTTCAATATACTGGGAGGAAATTGATGTGTCACAACTAAAGCCAAAAAGCGATATAGGAAATTATTATGGTTTTTTAAAAGAGTACAGTTTCAGCCGAAAACCTGAGTTGTCTTACTTTTCGAAGCAATGGTCGGACATTGCAAAATGGAAAGAGATTGCCAGAGCAAAGGTGATGGAACTACTCAACTATTTTCCTGAAGATTCTCCTTTAGATGCTAAAACTCTACAGACAACTAATGTAGATGGAATTATACAGGAAGAAATAGAGTTTAACACCGCAAAAGATGTAAGAGTTAAGGGTACTCTATTAATACCTAGTAAGGGTGAAAAGCCTTATCCAGCAGTAATAGCACTGCATGATCATAGCGGCAACTATTTCTATGGCAAGGAAAAAATAGTTAAGCAGCACAACGAGTCTGACTTTTTAAAAGAGTTTAAGCGTGGCGCATATTCGAACAGATCATGGGCTAATGAGCTGGCTAAACGGGGCTATGCTGTGTTGTGTATTGATGGATTTTATTTTGGTTCGAGAAGATTGAAGCTGGATGAAGTTTCCGATGACATGTTAGACAGATTTGGAGCCGAAGTAGAAGGTATTGAGTATGGAACGGATGAGTATATAGAAAAGTTTAATAAGTTTTGCCAAGGATACGAGCAGTTGCTTGTAAAACACATATTCATCTCTGGCACTACATGGCCGGGGATATTGTTCCATGACGATAGAAAAAGCATCGATTATTTATACACAAGAGACGAAATAGATAAAGATAGAATAGGATGCTGCGGTCTATCCCTTGGAGGGTTCAGATCAGCTCATCTTGCGGCATTAGATGACAGAATAAAGTGCAGTGTTGTAACAGGCTGGATGTCAACATATTCATCACTATTATATAGCCATTTGAGAAATCATACATACATGATTTATGTGCCCGGAATTACAAAGTTCCTGGATTTACCCGATATTATGAGTATAACTGCCCCTAATCCAGTATTCATTCAGCAATGTTCACAAGATCGGCTATTTCCAATGGATGGAATGAAGCAGGCGTGCGCTAATATACAAAAGGTTTATGCTGATATGGATCAATTGGAAAAGTATAAGTATAGGTTTTACGACAATGGACATGAGTTTAATTTAAGCATGCAAGAGGATGCATTTTTCTGGTTTGATAAATGGCTTGTGAAATAAAGGGTATAATAAACTAATGTTAGTGCTTACACCATTACTGTCCCTTGAGTTACCAGTGGATAGTAATGGTTTGTTACTGTGTACAGGTATATCTCAAGATATTAATGGAGTGAACAGTAACAATTGTTTAACAATTCAAAAATTATTTTTAATTAAATGTTGTAATGCAATTTACTTTGTGCTATAATCAGAACAAATGTTCGGAAAATATTGGACCTTAGGCTTTTTCTGAAAAAAGATATAGATTATGTCGCAGTAATTGTCAAATATGTGATTGGATATTATTTGGAGATATGATACCATATAACAAAAAATGACAAAAATCATTTTAATCACACCTATCGCTACTTGCACTCAACTAGTTTCTTCAAGCATTTCAACTTACCTAAACATAGATATGCAGCAAAAAGATATTTCTTAAGTGTTAACCTTTACCTACAAATGAAAAGGATAAAATATGTGCGTTAAGAGGTGTATTGAGGTAGGTTTAGAATATGGATGTTTATGAAAAGGCATTAGCTCGATGTATATTTCAGAATAAAATTTATAGAAGTGATGGACAGTCATTCCAAGATTTGTTTGTTAGTATTATGAATTATGCAGAAGAAAGCTTTCAGCTTATAAAACCATGGGGTAACATTGGTGACAGAAAAAATGATGGGTATATGCAGGTATCTTCCTTAGAGGAATATTTGGCAAGTAATGGGGATTTTCTTGCTGATACATTAAGAGACAAAGTAAACAAGGTATATTTTGAAGAAAGAGTTCTTCATGAAGG
>DASRMZ010000143.1:0-4333 GCA_035647675.1 Thermoclostridium sp.
CTTTTAAACTTTATAATTCTATGCTATATTAGATCGTTGTATTAGAATCTTAGTAATCTAAGACGATTTTTGTTGTTTCCTGTCCTATATTATTATAGAATATGTACTATGATTGAGGTTATTTGCATTTTTAGAACTTTACTTATTTAAAATGGGAGTATTGACTTATGGAAGTATTGAAACAGCGCATAATAAAGGATGGTCATGTCCTTGAGGGAAATATTTTAAAGATTGATTCCTTTTTGAATCATCAAATAGATCCTCAACTTGCTTTTGATATTGGTAAAGAGTTCCATAGTAGGTTTAAAGGCTTAAAAGTTGACAAAATATTAACTATTGAGACATCTGGTATAGCTTTCGCAGTATGTGCAGGATACCATTTCAATGTTCCTGTTGTTTTTGCTAAAAAATATAATGGCGGTAATATGTCCACAGACATTTACCAAAGTAAAGTTCATTCATATACAAAAAACACAGACTATGTAATATCAGTTTCCAAACAGTTTCTTCATTCTAATGAGAGTATTCTTATTATAGATGATTTTTTGGCTAAAGGGCAAGCGGTATTGGGATTGATAGATATAGCTAATCAGGCAAACGCAAACGTTACTGGAGTTGGTGTTGTTGTAGAAAAAGCATTTCAGCTCGGAGGCCAAACTCTTAGAAACCTTGGGATTCGTCTTGAATCCCTTGCTGTTATAGAATCATTAAGTAATAAAAAAATTATTTTCAGGGAGGCATTTTAAAAATGAGAAAAAGAAGGATGTTATGTCTACTTATTGCAGTATGTAGTATTGTCATGATGCTTGCAGGCTGTGATACTCAAAATGGAGACAAACAGGACAAACTAAAGGTGGGATTTATTTATATCGGTACAGCAGGAGATGCTGGATATACTCAAGCCCACGATCAAGGCAGACTTTATGCTCAAGAAAAACTTGGTGACAAGGTTGAGTTGATTTATCAAGAAAATGTTAGCGATACTGACGATTCATGTGTTCCAGTCATACATTCAATGATTGAACAGGGATGCGAAGTTATCTTTACTAATTCATATGGTTATATGGATTACACATATGACATGGCTGAGGAATATCCTGACGTTATTTTCTTACATTGTTCAGGTAGCAAAAGTGCCGATAACATGTTGAATTACTTCGGTAGAATCTACCAGGCTCGTTATCTCTCAGGTATAGTTGCAGGGATGAAGACAGAAACTAATAAAATAGGTTATGTTGGCGCTCATCCAATTCCTGAGGTAATCCGTGGCATCAACGCCTTTACACTTGGAGTTCGTTCTGTAAATCCAGATGCTATAGTTGAAGTAGTATGGACATCCACTTGGTACGATCCTGCGCTAGAAAAATCCGCAGCGATTTCTCTTTTAGACAAAGATTGTGATGTAATTGCTCAACATCAAGATACAACAGGTCCACAGACTGCAGCAGCAGAACGCGGAAAATGGTGTATTGGATATAACTTTGATACACGTGACGTTACACCTGATTCATATATGACAGCTCCTATATGGAATTGGGGTCCATATTATGCAGACCAAATTCAAAAGGTTCTTGATGGAACATGGGAGAGCGAAAATTATTGGGGTGGTATGGAAGGCGACATGGTTCGACTTGCTCCACTTACAAAAAATGCTCCCGAAGGCGCACAGGAAGTAGTTGACGAAATGTCTGAAAAAATCATTAGCGGTGAATTTAAAGTATTTGAAGGTCCAATCAAAGATCAAAATGGTGAAATACGCGTTCCTGAGGAAACAATAATGACAGATGGCGAATTGCTAGGATTTAGCTGGTTCGTTGAAGGCGTTAATGGAGTTATACCTGAAAACTAAGATCAGTTTAAAACAGGATTAGAGGTTTTACCTTTAATCCTGTACTTATAATTATGCAATATAAACACGGTTTTAGTGAGAAAAGCAATAATCTTGAATACTGCTTTAAATTAGGAATTGTAGTTTTGAATAATTATTTATATAAGGCATTTGCGATGTAACCTAAATAATAGCATTTGCAATTTAGCATCGCAAATGCTCTATATGGATAAACTAATAATTTGGTAAGTATTATGCAATTTGAAAAGGATACAATTATGAATGAAACTGTTTATGTAGATATGAAAAATATTTGTAAAACCTTTGGAGTAATCCGTGCAAATCATGATATTAACTTTACTGTATATGGAGGCGAAATACACGGGTTGCTAGGGGAAAACGGAGCTGGCAAAAGCACTCTTGTTAATATGCTATCGGGTATTTACACGCCTGATAGTGGAAGCATCTCTATATATGATGAAGAAGTGAACATACATTCTCCCAAACATGCTATTGAATTAGGAATTGGCATGATACACCAGCACTTTAAATTAATTGATGTATTAACTGCAGCAGAAAACATTATGTTAGGGCAAAGAGATTCTTTTTTTTCAGCCACTAAACATAAGATAAAATCAATAGAGGATGTAATGAAAAGGTATGGCATGGAATTTGATCTTAATAAAAAAATTCGTGATATGTCGGTAAGTGAAAAACAAAATGTTGAGATAATGAAGGTTCTTTACAGAGGTTCAAAGGTTTTAATACTTGATGAACCAACAGCAGTATTGACACCTCAGGAGATTGATAAGCTTTTCATAGTACTTCGAAATCTTGCAGATTCTGGCTGCGCCATAATAATCATAACTCACAAACTAAATGAAATTATGTCAATCACCGATAGGGTTACTGTACTAAGACAGGGTGAAACTATATCAACATTATCAACCGATAACACCAATATCCGCCACTTAACAGAGCTTATGGTTGGTAAAGCCGTTAGTCTTTCAATTAATAAGGTCGAGGTTGACAAGGGTAATCAGCTATTATCTGTTCAAAATCTCAGCGCTTTAGGCGAGCACAATGTCCGTGTTCTTGACGATGTAAGCTTTGATTTGTTTGAAGGTGAAATTTTAGGTATAGCTGGTGTAGCAGGAAGCGGTCAAAAAGAGCTTTGTGAAACAATTGCAGGCCTTTACCCTGTTGAAAAAGGTGATATTTATTTTGAAAATGAAAATATCGTTGAACTTAGTCCAAGAGAAATAATTGAACGTGGTGTCAGCATGAGCTACATACCTGAGGATCGACTTGGTATGGGTCTTGTTGCCTCCCAGGATATGGTTGATAATATGCTCTTAAAGGACTACGTAAACCAACCAGGAATAACAGTCAATAGAAAAGTAGCCCGAGTCAAGGCAGAGCGTGTTAAAGAACGTCTTGATATACAGGCACCAAATGTTAATACGCCCATTCGCAAGCTATCGGGTGGTAATATTCAAAAGGTACTTCTAGGTCGTGAAATTGACGCTAGTCCCCACCTACTTATAACTGCCTATCCCGTTAGAGGGCTGGATATAGGCGCTTCATATAATATTTATGACCTCTTACAAGAGCAGAAGAAAAATCATGTGGGTATACTTTATATTGGTGAAGATTTGGACGTATTACTTGAGCTTTGTGATAGAATTATGGTTTTATGTAATGGTAAGGTTACTGGTATTACCGATAGTCAATGCGTTACGAAGGAAGACCTTGGACTTATGATGGCAGGAGAATCTCTTTCTTCATTACAAAAGGAGGATGCATCATGCAAATTGCAAAACGAGTAGGAGCTTCAAAAAAGCAAATTATTATAATACGACTAATTGCCATCATGGTAGCATTAATTGCTTCTGGCATTTTTATAGTTATGTTAGGCTATAACCCCGTTACAGTTTATTCAAACATGATTTCTGGAGCACTGGGCTCCAAAATTCGTATTAGAGCAACCTTATTAGAAATGATTCCTCTTACAATAACATCACTCGGTATTTTAGTGGCATTTAAAATGAAGTTTGCCAACATCGGTGGCGAAGGACAAATTTTAATGGGCGCTTTTGGTGCAACGTATGTTGCATTATTTGTTGATTGGCTCCCACAATTCCTCGTTATCCCTGCAATGTTTCTGGTGGGTTTTTTAGCTGGAGGTTTATGGGCTGTAATACCTGCATTATTTAAGGCTAGGTTTGGGGCTAACGAGACCATTATGACACTTATGCTTAACTACATTGCAATACAATGGATCACATACCTACAGTATGGTCCATGGAGGGATCCTGAGCTAAAAGGATTCGCAAAAATTGCAAATTTCCCCAAATATGCGCTACTACCGAAAGTATTTGGAATTCACATTGGACTGATTATCGCTTTGGTTCTAGTAGTTATAATTGCTTGGTTTTTAAAAAGAACAAAAAGAGGCTTTGAAATTACAGTGGTGGGCGAAAGCTTAAGTACTGCCCGTTATGC
>DASRMZ010000144.1:0-6456 GCA_035647675.1 Thermoclostridium sp.
TATTTTGGAGGTATTAAAATGAAAATTGCTTTTTCAACTTTAGGATGCCCTAACTTTAGCTGGTCAGAAATATATTCGATGGCAAAGGATCTTGGATTTGATGGTATTGAAATCCGCGGACTTGGCGAGGATATTTATGCAGTTAAAGCAAAACCATTTACCGATGAGCAGTTACCACAAACAATAGAGAAGTTAAAGTCTCTTAACATTGAAATTCCTTGTTTTTCATCGGGTTGTTCTCTTAAGTATAAAGAGGATGAAGAGGAAAATGTAAAAGAAATTACTCAATACATCTTGCTTGCGTCAAAGATGGATGCACCTTATGTTAGAATACTTGCTGACGAGAAGCCATATCCAGAAGACGAAGTAGATGATGATGCAATTTTGCAAACATTAAAGCGTTTAATTCCTATTGCTGAACAAAACAATGTTACCCTTTTAATAGAGACTAATGGTGTATACTCTGATACCTCACGTTTATGCGAATTGTTAAATAATGTTGAGAGTGACTCTGTTGCTGCATTGTGGGATATCCATCACCCATATAGGTATGCTGGAGAAAATCCCGAAAAGACAGTACAAAATCTTGGTGCATATATTCAATATGTTCATGTGAAAGACTCTGCAATAGAAGATGGAAAAATACGTTATAAAATGATGGGTGAAGGGGACCTTCCTATTCACGAAGCAATGTTGGCATTACAATCAATTAACTATGAAGGGTATATATCTCTTGAATGGGTTAAACGCTGGGCTTCTGACTTGAGTGATGCCGGTGTCGTTTTTCCACAGTTTGAAAATTATATGAGTAAGTATATTAAAAAGCAACGTGGTAGAAGCAGATTATTTTATAACAGAGATAAAACAGGACAATATATGTTTGAAAAGGATATACTTATTGATTTAACATTCCCCCAAATGTTGGATCGAGTTGTTGAGGAATTTCCAGATCAATATGCTTTTCGCTATACAGAATTAGATTATACAAGAACATATTCACAATTCAGGGATGATGTAGATAGATTTGCTCGGGCGCTAATAGCAATGGGTGTAAAACCCCGTGACCATGTTGCAATTTGGGCTACGAATGTTCCGCAGTGGTTTATTACATTTTGGGCGGCTACAAAGATAGGTGCAGTTTTAGTTACTGTTAATACAGCATACAAAATTCATGAAATTGAGTACTTGTTACGCCAATCAGATACACATACCCTTGTGATGATGGAAGGTCATAAGGATTGTGATTATGCTGGTATTATAGAAGAGCTTTGTCCAGAGTTGAAAAATACTAAACCAGGGGATGCTCTACATGCGAAACGCCTTCCGTTTTTAAGAAATGTCATTACCGTTGATTTTAAGAAGGATGGTTGCCTTACTTGGGAGCAAGCTCTTGAGTGTGCAGAAAGAGCACATATTGAAGAAGTTTATAGAAGAGCTGCTGCAATAAATAAACATGATGTATGTAATATGCAATACACCTCGGGTACGACAGGTTTTCCCAAAGGGGTTATGCTCACCCACTACAATGTTGTAAATAACGGAAAAACTATTGGTGATTGTATGGAGCTGTCAACTGCAGATCGGATGCTTATACATGTCCCCATGTTCCATTGCTTTGGGATGGTGCTTGCTATGACTGCTGCTGTGACACATGGTACAACCATGTGTCCTATGCCTGCTTTTTCACCCAGAAAGTCACTGGCATGTATAAACAAGGAAAAGATAACTTGTTGCCATGGTGTTCCAACAATGTTTATAGCAATGTTAGGCCATGAAGACTTCGATAAAACTGATTTTTCTTACATGAGAACCGGAATTATGGCTGGTAGCCCTTGCCCTGTTAAAGTAATGCAGGATGTAGTGGACAAAATGAACATGAAAGAAATAACCATTGTATTCGGACAGACAGAGTCATCCCCAGGTTGTACTCAAAGCCGTATAGATGATCCGATCGAAGTGCGTGTAGGCACCGTTGGTAGACCTCTACCAGGTGTAGAATGTAAAATAGTTGATCCAGAAACGGGTGAAGATTTACCCGACAATGTTGATGGTGAATTCGTTGCAAGAGGATATAATGTAATGAAAGGCTATTATAAAATGCCTGAAGCTACAGCATCAGTTATTGATGAGGATGGTTGGCTGCATACAGGTGATCTTGCTCGTAGGGACTCAAATGGCCACTTTATGATTACAGGAAGAATCAGGGACATGATTATCCGCGGTGGTGAGAACATTTATCCTAAAGAGATTGAAGATTTTATTTATACTCATCCAAAAGTTAGCGATGTGCAAGTGGTGGGCGTACCCGATAAAGACTATGGTGAAGAAATAATGGCATATGTGATTTTAAAGGACGGAGAAGAGATTTCCGAAGAGGAGTTAAAGGATTATATCCGTGCACATATTGCTAAACACAAAATACCCCGCTATATAGCATTTGTAAATGAATTCCCAATGAATGCTGCTGGGAAAATTCTCAAATACAAAATGCGTGAAGATGCAATTGAAAAGTTTAAGTTAGGATAATAGGGCTATGATACCTTAAGTTTAACTAGGAGTTTTAGAGTATAGCAGAGATTTCCCATAGTTACTTATTGATTGTGGGGTGACCATGGGAAATATAGATGTGATCTGTACGCCTGCTGTGCTTTATACGCTTGATTGGGCAGTCAAATTCGATTGCCCGATTTCTTTTTACCGGAATTTGTTCATCACGTATAAAAGTTTCGTTTTTTATTATGATATCCTCTGTATTTAATGGTTGTTATCACCATTTACACGAAACTTTATACATTCTCGACGTCTAGTAAAGTACCTAATAATCATCTGTCGTTTCAAGGTATGAGAGTACATATTGTTCGGAGCAATCAGATAAAAACCCTAAATTTACAATATCAAGTTTAACTTCGAATGTCATCATCTTACACACAGTTCCATCTTGCATTATTCTAAGGTTACCTGCCCTGCCCTCAGTAATGTTAACAATATTATATGGTATTGTTAACATTACTTGTAGTTCTTCGTCTTCGGTATTGACCAGAAAAAGATGAAGTTGACAGTCAAAGCTTAATATGCTATTATTTACCTAAATAAATATTATCTTAATGCACTTACCATCAGAACTAGTATATTATTGATTTACTTTCATTCGTATTTTTCATAATAAAATTCAATATTACATCTATCTTTAGCTTAAATACAGAGGCATAGCTACTTTTTACTAACAGTGTTATCAGTCCAAAATTAAGCTAATATTCACAGTAATGGATCAAGCTACTGTTTTAGTAGATTAGGGACACAAGAAGCGGCTATTTGTATCAATCGATTTTTTAAATAATGTGTACATCAAAAGGGCTTTTGCGATCTAACTGTAATTAAAGTTAGTTGTACAACATGTGGTAGTAAGATGACTCACACAACCACAATATATTTTACAACGGTACGCAAAACATGTAATGTCGCAAATGCTTAAAGCAAGTCTAGCAGAGTGTAACAGTTAAGAAAAAGTATAGGAAGGGTAATGGAAGTTTGACAAAAGTTGTATGTTTGCTAATTGTGTCGCTGTGCCTGTAGGCATGGGAATGGAGGTTTTATTTTGAAAAGATTATTTTCGTTGCTTTTGATAGTTATATTGGTAACTGTTAGTTTAAGTTCTTCCGCTATAGGACAAAGCGATAAAGAAGCTATTTCTAAATATTTGCCTGTCCACATGGCAAAGGTGAAGTCTGTTACGGGAATAAGCAAAGATGAAATAATAGTTAAAAAACTAACAGATTTTTCAGGAAACGAATTTGAATTGATTGAAACAGGGAGTTCAGGGTATTATATCTTTGATCCTTATAGTGGAAGATATTTGGAATATTCGAAAGATGCTCCTTCACCTTATTTCGATAAGTTTGGTGATCTGATATATTTTGGACCTAAACAATATTATGTTGGCAATGATAGAAAGTATTTCCACACTATCATTGCGGGTGAAAAAGATTTCAGTGAGGAAGATTTATATGTTTTGCAAAACAGTTTTGATGAAATGATAGGGCAATCCAGGGAAACAAAGGATAATAGAGTCCTAGACTTCATTAACGAGAGTTATTCTGAAAAATCAACGCTTGAGTCTTTTGAATTCAAGTCTATTACTCCCATATATATTAGTGATTATACCTATATCAGGGATGATCCTTATCCGCCTAATCAGGGTGATACATGCGGATATGTTGGGGCATGTCTTGTCTTGAATTATTGGAATAAAAGAACTCCAAGTGCAGGAGTGATACCAAGTGTTTATCTTCAAGCGAACGGTAATTTAAAAATAACTGGAGATACACTGCAAGACAAATTATTGAGTTATGGGTATAGTCGTACTACTTGGGGGTTAACAATTCGGGATGTCTTTTATGATTATTGTACTGAATATGGTATAGGAGCTACTATGAGTTACTATTTACTAGCATATAGTGTTTATAGTGAGTTGCTAGCAGATAGACCCGCTATTTTGTTTGGACCTCTTCCTGATCCTAGCAGTGACTCAAAAGTTAACCATGCCGTAACAGCATATGGATATCAAATTGAATCTGATCTATATTACTTCATTGTACATTATGGATGGTCTGGTTATAATGAGATAGTGCTTGATCCAAACTTTGTTGCGTCTAATACTCAATTTCAATTAAACTGATATAGTATTCTTATTTTACGGCAGGCCTTCCACCTAGAGAAAAAGTTTTAGCTTGAGGGGACTATTGTATTGTTTATCAGATATTTATTGATGTTCAGTTGGGGGGTGGGTGCATTATTTTGAAAGGATTGTGAAAATGAAAAGAATTATGTTGTTGTCAATCACGCTATTTATGACTGTTATGATTCCAAAGTGTGGCGGAGTAAGCCTCGAAAAGATTCAAGCAACTGATTATTTTAGTGGGATTAGATGTATGGTTCCACTGGAAATTCCCAATGCACCACCATCAGGTGAATATTTGAATACAAATGACAGCATTGATGAACTAAATGAGAAGCTGAATGTAACTTCAAAAGAAGTAGGAACTTTCACGACGGAAATTGTGAATAAAAATGCCATAATGATGGTGTATTCAGAGAATTCAAAAGATGCGCTATACTTGATTCACCAATACACACCTAATAGGGAAGACGAGAATTACAAATATCATTATAGGTTTTCAGACTTTTCTGCATACTTCGTGTTTTATTTTATTGAAACGGAGGATGGCGAGGAGATTCGCGGAATGCGCGGTATACCCATGCCACATTATTTATTTGAGGAACTGTATACTGGACACTATTATTTGGATGAGGAATTATTGGTTAACGGGGATATTGAAGCCTTCTGTGACTTTTATAGAATGTTCCAAACATATTATCCTGATTTCTCAATGGAAATCAAAAAAGAGGGCGACGCACTCATTTTAGAAAATATCCCTGTGATTTTTGAGATTGTAGGAGAGAACGATCTATGGGAGGAGACGGGAATCATAAAACAGATTATGCTTACTTTTGGTATAAACGAAGAAAATCAGTCTATCGTTACTTTTTCTTGGAATGAAAAATCGGATTAGCAGAGCGTCCAAAGGTTTTAAAGGAAAACGGGTTCGTGAACTTGTAATTTCCCAGTGTGTATAGAGGCAGTCTTTGACTGCCTCTATTTTTGACTGCAGCCGCTATATTAGTTCAAATAAATAAATCAGTAAAAAATAAGGGGCTTTTTTATCGACTTAATATTGAAGAACTTGTCACCAATCTGTAATGAAAATGAAAGTACGCAAAGTGCATAATTACCTGTGAATTTGATTTTAATCATTAACCCATTTAACAAATGGCATATCATATTTATTAAAGAGGTTTTCATTTCTTGGAACTATACGAAATGAATACCCATACTCACCACCATCGGTGATATTAAGGTCTACTGAATAATGGTAGGTAGATGAATCAGACTGGTTTTTAATATTCATTTCAACTGCTTTTCCATGCTGGATACGATTATTGACTATTGGACCATAATACGCCTCCACAAGCACTTCTTCAGGGGATAGATCTCCTAACCTAACTACCACATTTAGATTAATGGTTTCACCGGATTTTGCATTTTTATCTCGCAATGAGTAGCCTTCCGAATCTGCCATAATTCTTACATCTGACCATGCTCTTGATATATGTTGTTTAAATGAGGAAAGCTTTCTTGCAATCTCGTAATTAGAATTACTTATCTTCTTCCTTCTTTCAATGCACGGATTGTAGAATTTAACTGTATAGTCCTCAAGCATACGATGGGTACTAAACTTAGGAGTCAATGAAATAATAGAGTTTTTCATCATTCTAACCCAACCCACAGGGATTCCATTTTCATTTCGCTCATAATATAGAGGGACAATTTCATTTTCAAGAAGAGAATACAAAGACTGGCTATCCGCATCATCTTGTTGTTCCTCGTCGTTGTAGGGG
>DASRMZ010000145.1:0-5637 GCA_035647675.1 Thermoclostridium sp.
ACCTTAGAGCGGATCCCGTTAATCTGAACATCTTTCATCCAATTTTCTGAAAAAGTAATATTTTTATCTTTTAAATCGAGTAAAGTTAAGATACAATTATTGTGAGACATAAACCCAATCCTTTCGTGTTTTTTTGGTCAATTACATGGTATAGAATTTGGGACGTGATGTCTCTTTTTTTATACTTATTTTTTATTCCAAATAAAAGAAGTGTGGGAATCACCCACACCAAATATTATAGAACCGAAAAATAACCATCCAAATGGATGGTTATTTTTTTATTGTCTAAATGAAAATCATCTGCTATGCAGGTGGTTCTAAAAGCTGTTAGGGTGGGATTCAAATAAAAAAACTCCTAATGTTAAAGACAAAAAAGATTTTTTTACCAATTTGTCAAAGTATTGGGAGGTTTATCCATAAAGAATAAAAACAGTTTAGTACATACAACTTGCAATGGTAAATATCATATTGTGTTTGCTATGTTCTTTTGAATTACTTTATGTTAAATTTATGCGATTAGCAGAATGGGATATGTAACCGGCTGAGTCAAAGAGGTTTGTATAGTCCTCTTCAGTACAATCTTTCACAAAGATATGGCAAAATCTTTTGTCATTCCCTGTATTAATATAAATTCGTTCAACAAACGTTGAGATAAGATTTACATGCTCCGAAGGCAGTGCTTTCTTTGCGTATTCTGCAAAGGATCATAGTTTCTTTCATATATCATTAAGTTCGTAAAGCATATAGGTATTTTCTAAACGGGTTTCTTCGATACGGATAAGGTTAGTAAAATGGATATATCGCTTTATGGTGTGTTTACTTGTACCTATATCCTTGGCAATCTGCTATTGCCTCTCGACAAGAGTGATTGCCGCTGTATCATAGTTCTTCCGTTTAAAAACAAGAGCCATATAAAAGATACTTTTCTGTTACGAAGCGTCATATTGGTAATCAATAACTGTATACTTTGCTACAAAAAAGAGAGAGCATCTCTTCCTAAAATGGTCTCTCTTCCGGATGTCTTTATCCTTTTGATAATGGTGTCATGATGTGCTCCAGTGATCTTATCGTTATGGACCAAGAAAGTTGTATGGTTCATGACAGCATAATATTATCTTTTTTTCTATTGGGGAACTACCAAATAAGTAATTCGAAGTTACATAAGTTGATAACCGAGTTTTTGAATAGATATGTTATCAATTTATGTAAGACAAGCTTCTCTAATTGGTAGTTATATCCACTTATGTTTAATAATATAATACAAATAGGTAATTAAAAAATAATAAAGTTTGGAGGTCATTTTATGGCACGTTTTACTTTACCCCGTGATCTTTACCATGGAAAAGGTACGCTTGAGGTACTCAAGACTCTTAAAGGAACCCGCGCAATGGTTTGCGTTGGGGGCGGTTCAATGAAACGTTTTGGTTTTCTTGATAAAGTAGTATCCTACTTAAAAGAAGCCGGCATGGAAGTTGAACTTTTTGAAGGTATCGAACCCGATCCATCAGTTGATACCGTTATGCGTGGTGCAGAGGCTATGACTAAATTTCAACCCGACTGGATCGTAGCTATCGGCGGTGGTTCTCCTATTGATGCTGCAAAAGCTATGTGGATCAAGTATGAGTATCCTGAAATTACCTTTGAACAGATGTGTGTAGTATTCGGGATTCCCGAGCTTCGTAAGAAGGCACGCTTCTGTGCTATTCCTTCCACATCCGGTACCGCTACCGAGGTTACTGCTTTCTCTATTATTACTGACTATGAAAAAGGCATCAAGTATCCTCTTGCTGACTTCGAGATTACTCCTGATATTGCAATTATTGACCCTGAGCTTGCAGAGACTATGCCCCAGAAACTTACAGCTCATACCGGAATGGACGCTATGACTCACGCTATTGAAGCTTATGTTTCCACCGCTAACTGTGACTTTACCGATCCGCTCGCTATATTTGCTATTAAAATGATTCAGAGTGATCTTATTGATTCTTATAACGGCGATATGTCCAAGCGTGCATCTATGCATAATGCTCAATGCCTTGCAGGTATGGCATTTTCAAATGCTTTGCTCGGAATTGTTCACTCTATGGCTCACAAGACTGGTGCTGCTTTTGAGGACTTTGGTGCACACATTATTCATGGTGCTGCTAACGCAATGTACTTACCAAAAGTTATCGCTTTCAACGCTAAGGATGAGACTGCTAAGAAGCGTTACGGTGTTATCGCTGATTATATGGGTCTTGAGGGTGCGAACGATGATGAAAAGATTGTAAACCTTATTAAATATCTGCGTGGAATGAACGATGCCTTGAATATTCCGCAGTGTATCAAGAACTACGGCGCTGACAGTTATCCTTGCGAGAACGGTTTTGTTCCTGAAGAAGTATTCCTTGAGAGACTTCCCGAGATTGCCAAGAATGCCCTTGCTGATGCTTGTACCGGTTCAAATCCCCGTCAGCCTTCTGTTGAAGAGATGGAAAAGCTGCTTAAATGCTGCTATTATGACACTGAGGTTGACTTCTAAACAGTAAACTAAAATTTACACAAAAAGCAATCGTTGTATCAGCGATCGCTTTTTTGCAGAAGAAAGGGGAATATTATGTATAAAATTATAAAGAAGAGAATTTTGAATCCTACCGTAACGCAAATGGAAATCGAAGCTCCGCTTATAGCAAATAAGGCACTCCCCGGTCAGTTTATCATTTTGCGCGTTGATGAAGACGGCGAGCGTATTCCGCTTACTGTTGCAGGAACAAATAAGCAAAATGGCACAGTTAAAATTATTTTTCAAATAGTGGGTGCTACTACTGAAAAGCTTAATCATAAAAACGAGGGGGACTCCATTCAGGACTTTGTAGGCCCGCTTGGTGTTGCTACCCATATTAAAGGTCTTAAAAAGGTTTGCATTGTAGGCGGAGGTGTTGGGTGTGCTATTGCCATGCCTATTGCCCAGGCTGTTCACGAAATGGGTGGGGAGGTTACAAGCATTATCGGTTTTAGAAAGCGTGATCTTGTTATTCTTGAAGATGAGTTTAAGGCTTGCTCTGAAAAGTTGCACCTTATGACCGATGACGGTTCTTACGGTAGAAAAGGTAATGTTTGCGTACCTCTTACCGAAATGCTCGAAGCAGGTGAAAAATTTGATATGATTATCACAATAGGTCCCCTTGTTATGATGAAATTTGTAGTCGAGGCTGCAAGACCTTACGGAACACCTGTTACTGTGTCAATGAACCCGATTATGATTGACGGTACAGGTATGTGCGGTGGTTGCAGATTGACTTTAAATCAAGACGGCAAAAAGGTTACCAAGTTTGCTTGTGTTGATGGACCTGAGTTCAACGGCTATGAAATAGATTTCGATGAAGCAATATCGAGGGGCAAAATGTATTGGGACTTTGAGCGTCATGCATACGAAGAAACCTGCAACCTGTTTAAACAGGCATAAGGAGGAAATACAAAATGGCTATAAATCCTAAAAAGCATGAAATGCCTACGCAAGAGCCGCAGGTTCGTTCTCATAACTTTGACGAGGTTGCACTTGGGTACACAGAGGAAATTGCAATCGCCGAAGCACAGCGCTGTTTAAATTGTAAAAATCAGCCCTGCGTTAACGGCTGTCCTGTAAATATCAATATTCCCGATTTTATTTCAAAAATTAAAGATGGCGACTTTGAAGGTGCTTATAGAGTGATTTCAAAATCATCTTCACTGCCTGCTGTTTGCGGTAGAGTTTGTCCTCAAGAAACACAGTGTGAAAGTAAGTGCACTTTAGGCATAAAGTTTGAACCTGTGGGTATAGGTAGACTTGAACGCTTTGTTGCTGATTGGCACAACGAAAATGCAACCGATGCGCCTGGTAAGCCACAATCAAATGGATACAAGATTGCGGTTGTAGGCTCAGGTCCTTCTGGGCTTACCTGTGCGGGTGACCTTGCTAAAAAAGGCTATAAGGTTACGGTTTTTGAAGCTCTGCATACCGCTGGTGGTGTGCTTGTTTACGGTATTCCAGAATTCCGTCTGCCCAAGTCTATTGTTGCTAAAGAGGTCGACACACTTAAAGCACTTGGTGTTGATATTGAGCCTAATGTTGTTATTGGTAAAACACTCACCGTTGACGAACTTTTTGATATGGGATATGAGGCCGTGTTTGTCGGTTCGGGAGCAGGCCTACCTAATTTTATGGGAATCCCTGGTGAAAGTCTTAAAGGGGTTTATTCTGCTAATGAATTTTTAACCCGTAGCAACCTTATGAAATCCTACCTTAAAAATCCCGAAACACCTATTATGAAAGGCGGTAAGGTGGCTGTTGTGGGGGGGGGGAATGTTGCTATGGATGCCGCAAGAACAGCCCTTCGTTTGGGTGCCGAAAAGGTGTATATTGTTTACCGTCGTTCTATGGAGGAGCTTCCTGCACGTAAGGAAGAGGTTGAGCATGCGATAGAAGAGGGAATTGAGTTCAGATTGCTTAACAATCCTATTGAGATTTTGGGTTATGACAATCCCGACGATAAGTTTGATCCGAAAAATGGATTTGTTACAGGTATGAAATGTATTAAGATGGAACTCGGTGAGCCTGATGAAAAAGGCCGCCGGCGTCCGATTCCAGTAGAAGGATCAGAGTTTGTGTTGTCTGTCGACACCGTGATTATTTCGATCGGAACTTCACCCAACCCGCTTATTAAAAACACCACCGAAGGTCTTGAAGTCAACTCAAGAGGCGGTATCATTGTAAATGAAGACGGTCTTACTTCACGTGAAGCTGTCTATGCAGGTGGTGATGCCGTTACCGGCGCTGCAACAGTAATTTCAGCAATGGGTGCAGGTAAAATGGCTGCCATAGCTATAGATGAATATTTATCGTCTAAATAATACTTATATACAAATTAAAAAAGAAGGTTCGATTTTTGGGTCGAACCTTCTTTTTCGATTTGCATCATACATAGTTTCTTTTTGATTGCATAAGGCGTTAAGAAAGTGCTTTTCGAGTTTCGTGAGCGTATAATCTTTTCTGTAAATCAGAACAGCTTTATAAACTTTGGTATTGCCTATACATTTCCTCTGTACTAAATTGTAGGGTTCAAGCATGCTTTCAGGCATAGGAAAACCCACATAATCCGCAAAGTAATTTGAACTGACTTGATCTTTCAAAAATAAAAATACAACGGTGGATATTATCGGGTAATTTTTATCCTATAACTTAGGACGTCTATAATAATAAAAATAACCATCCAAATGGATGGTTATTTTTTGTTGAAAATGACATTGCGTTTAATGTTTGTAATAAGTTCGTGATATTTTGATATATTAGACGTATTTAGATGAGTACGTAATTGATCGTGGTTTAAGGATAAAGAACTTTCATCGATGACTTCATTCCAGTAATTGGTTAATATGTAGTGGAAACATTCCAAATCACTAGCATCGATGCGCAAGTCATTTTTAGAATTTAATAAGATTAAATCTTCAATCGTAAGTTGCATTAAGGTAGCTTTTAATAACTCATACATAGCGATTCCCCCTTTTGCAATAAATGAGCCATACTCATTTATACTATGTATCCTATGACAAAACGTTCTAAAAAATGAGTCGTTTTTTAAAGACAACGGTTACTTCTCTCTATATAAAGTTATTTTCAAG
>DASRMZ010000146.1:0-3566 GCA_035647675.1 Thermoclostridium sp.
CCTATGCAGTTTCGACAACTGCCGTGCCCACATTACTACTACAACTGAAAGGGCATTACTATGTTTTGGTCAAGTCAAGCAGCAAAATCTCGTAACTGTTTATTTAATTTTATATTAGGTGCTCGTGGCGTTGGTAAAACATTCTGCAAAAAGGAAGATGTAATTAACGCTTATCTAAAGAGCGGCGAAGAATTTGTTTATATGCGGCGTTATAAAGAGGAGCTTAAAGAAAAGAATATGGAAAGATTCTTTGACGATATTGAATTTAAGTTTCCAGACCATAAATTCAAATATTATCAAGGTACTTTTTATATCGACCAAAAGCCTTTTGGTTATTCTATGCCGCTTTCAACTTCTAAAATATGCAAGTCAATACCATATGATAAAGTAGCTACTATCATATTTGACGAGTTTATTATAGATAAGGGTTATGTGCGTTATTTACCTGATGAAGTTACAAATTTTTTAGAAGCTTACTCAACTATTGCTCGTATGCGCGATGTTAAGGTGTGGTTTCTTTCAAATGCTATTTCTATTACCAATCCATATTTCACTTATTTTGGTATAGAACTGCCTTACGGTTCAAATTTCCGTGTTAAAGATGATATACTTATAGAAGTGGTTGAAGATGATGAGCACGCTAATGCAATGAAAGAAACGCGATTCGGAAAGCTTATTAAGAATACTGATTATGGTGCTTATGCTATTGACAATAAATTTTTGCGCGATAGTTCAGTATTTGTAGAGAAAAAGCCTTCCACAGCTTCATATAGATTTGCTATTGTTTATCGGGGCGATAAGTATGGTATATGGCGCGATAGTATTTCAGGGTTTTATTATTGCAGTAATGATGTAGACCCATCTGGTTTGATTTCTTACTCTGTTACGCTTGATGACCACCAACCGAACACAGTATTGCTTAAAGGTCACGGTTCAAGTATGTTTGACCGTTTCATTAAGGCATATAAAGAGGGCTATGTTCGGTTTGAAAATGTCAACTTGAAAAACATTTGTCAGGATATTCTTAAAATGACAATGTGATTCAGTTAGATTATATTAGGAGATGATTTAATGAATGTAAATGATTTTATTCAGATTGTCAACGGAGTTGGCTTTCCTATTGCCGCTTGCGTAGCAATGGGAGCATTTATTGTGTGGTATATTAAAAAGATTACTCCGATGTTTGACGATTTGAAAATAAGCATTAACACTCTTAATGAGAAGCTTGAAAAGCTTAATGTAAAAAAGGAGTGATACAATGAGCGAATTTACCGCAAAGGGACTTGTTGAATACTGTAAACAGGCTCTTGGTTGGAAAACTGTTTATATGTGGGGCGGGTTAATGAAAACCGTAACTCAGGCTTTTATTGACTACAAGAAAAAACAGTACCCCAAATATTACAGCGAAGCAAGAGTAAAACAGTTGCAGACCAAAATCGGAAATTATTATGGCTGTGATTGTGTAGGACTTATTAAGTCTTATTTGTTTGGCGGTATTAACTCTCCTAAGTACAAAAGTAAATGGGACACCAATACAAGAGGTATGTATTCTGTTTCTAAAACCAAAGGTACAATCGAAACACTTCCCGAAGTTCAGGGACTTATTCTGTATATGAAAGGGCACGTTGGTGTTTATATCGGCAACGGTGAATGTATAGAATGCACTCTTGGCAAATATGGTGACGGTGTTGTAAAAACTAAAGTAGCAGGTAGAGGTTGGACACATTGGCTGCAACTTCCTTGGCTCGATTATAATGACGGTGTAGAAACAGAGTGCGGTTGCGATTGTCCTTGTTGTAAAGAGAAATGTAAAAAACCAAGAAATACCTTGAAAGTTTGGGTTGAACCAGTAAAATAATATTATGAATTAAAATTTAAAGGAGTTTAACAATGTCACTTACCGCAGAAGAATTTACCGCTCATATTCACCGCATTAGCGAATTGAGCGGCGACAATGAAGAAGTTATGAATTTGCTGAATGATATTCAGCAGGACAGAACTGAACCGCAGTTTACCGAAGTTGATGTATTTGACAAAGACGGTAAACGGTTCAGCGAAAAATACGGTGACTTGAAAAAGCAGTACCGTGAAAGGTTCTTCAGCTCTATTCCTGAAGTAAAACAAGACCAGAAAAAAGATTTAGAAAAAGATTCTGAAAATCTTACATTTGAAGCTCTGTTCAAACAGAGAGATATTCACTAACAAGGAGATGAATTTTAATGCCTACTATTCCTGCAACTCCCGTGTTTAATGCGTCTGCAATAGATGTATTGAACGCTATTAGAGCGAATGCTTCGGTTTCCTATCAGGAAAGAATCCCCGAAGCAACTAAAGATAACATTAAGGAAATTGGTAATGCTATGCTGTCTTATCAGCCTACGCAGAATGAGTTCCTTAGTGCTCTCGTAAATAGGATTGCAAGAGTTATCATCACCTCTAAATCCTATACTAACCCCCTCAAAATGTTCAAGAAAGGAACTCTTGAATATGGTGAAACTGTCGAAGAAGTATTCGTTCAGATTGCAAAAGCCCACCAGTTCGACCCTGCCGTTGCAGAGAAAGAAGTATTCAAGCGTGAAATTCCTGATGTTGCTGCTATCTTCCATAAGCTCAATGTTCAGAACTTCTATAAAACTACTATCTCCAACGAGCAGCTTCGTCAAGCTTTTCTTTCTGTAGAGGGCGTAAACGACCTTATCGCAAAGATTGTTGATAGCCTTTATACTGGCAGCGAAGTAGACGAGTATGTTTATATGAAACAGCTCATTGTTGACGCTGCTAATAAAGGACAGATGAAACTTGTTCGTGTTCCTGAATGGGATATTGATGACCCCGAAGTTCCTCTTAAAAAGATTGTTAAGCAGTTTAAGAGCTATTCCAACAAGCTTGAGTTTATGTCCAATGCTTATAACGCATACGGTGTAACTACTCACACTCCGAAGTCTGAACAGGTTCTTATTATTGACGCGGCTCTTGACGCTGCAATGGATGTAGATGTTCTTGCTTCCGCTTTCAATATGGATAAAGCTCAGTTTATGGGACAGCGCGTTCTTATAGATAACTTCGGTTCTCTTACTGGCGCGTGTGCAGCTCTTGTAGATAAAGATTGGTTTATGGTTTTCGATAATCTTACTAACTTTACCGAGAACTATAATGGCGAGGGCATGTATTGGAACTACTTCTACCATGTTTGGAGAACTTATTCTACTTCCCTCTTTGCTAATGCAATTCTTTTCACTACTGACACTACCACCACTTATACTGCACCTCAAGCATGCACCGCTACTTGGACAGCTTATCCCGCAACCGTAGCTGCTGCAAATATCGCGACTGTAGCTAAGATTGCAATTCAGGGCGTTGGTGCTAAACCGCCTGTAGTTAGAGTGACTAAGAACAATGTAGAAGTTGAAGCAGATGTTGCTCTCACTCCTGCAATGCACAATAACATTCTTTATTGGATTGCAGATGTAGCTCCTACTATGACTGGTGCAAAAGCTAATGATAAGTTTGCTATCAAAGTGTACTTTAACATTGGTGGCGAAATTGATAGCCAGACCACTTACGTC
>DASRMZ010000147.1:0-2754 GCA_035647675.1 Thermoclostridium sp.
TATTATATCATAAATAGTTCAGTCGTAATATTTATGATATAATCGCGCATGTTCATTTTTTACGTTAGCAAAAAAAAATGCACGCGCATAAGTTCCGCCGGAGGCATATAATAACCTCACAATGATATTGCCTTAAATGCAAACTAAAAAGACACAAATAAGAAGTCTGCTCAAAAAGCAGACTTCTTATTAAAGGCTTTTGCGATGTATCCTTAATATAAATTAGCTGTACAATATGTGGTGACAAATATTATCGCTTATCACAATATATTGTACAATAGAACTTAAAATATGTAACATCTCAATATGCCATATTAAAATAAAAAATATTTAGTTATACATAGTTCGTCACGCACTTTTCACAGTCTTACGTGCTGCACGTTTTCTCCAACTTAACCATATTGGACTTGCAATAAATACAGATGAGTAAACACCAGTTATAAAACCTACGATTAATGGCAAGCTAAAATCCATCAGCGAGCCTATATTGTTTACTGATGCAAATATATATAGAGCTGCTATAGCAATTATAGTGGTTGCCGATGTATTTATCGTACGAGTTAAGGATTGGTTAATGCTTTTATTAACTATCTCATCTAATGTGTTCTTTCTCATTAGCTTCATGTTCTCACGTATACGGTCGTAGATAACAATGGTATCATTTAATGAATAACCAATGATTGTAAGTGCTGCCGAAATAAACACCTCTCCAACAGGAATTTTAAAAATAGGGTATATTGCCATTACGATCAATATGTCGTGGACAAGGGCTATTATTGCAGTGATAGCTGCTGATAAACCATGTATCGCGCTAAACCTCCATGTGACATATCCAATAATCAACACTGATGCAATAACAATTGCTTTAACTCCATTTAACAGTGTTTCACGGCCTATACTTGGCTCAACACTCACCATTTCCTGGTTTCCGCCCACTTTTACATCGAAATTCTCTGTGATAATATCCACTACGAGGTCTCGCTCAGAATCTGACAAGGTTTCATCACTGGCAATATCCAACCTTAACATATAAATCACTTCATCCTCATTATCAGGATTGTTGGTTTTTTGTGTTTGGGATGTAACGGATTTTCCGAGTGCTTCCTCAATAATCCCATTCGCAAGATTCGCATCCACTTCATGCTCTGTTTCTATCAGTATTCTTGTTCCACCGCTGAATTGGATGTCTAACTGTACACCATTAATAAAATAAAATACTATACCAATTGCAATAAAAATTAACGATATAACAAAATATTTGTTTTGGTGTTTTACTATATTAAAGTTTTTCATTTTATTTACCTCCAGTTACTCCATACAGCAATTTATTCTGAAAAGCTTTTATGCCTGTTGCTCCTTTAAGCATAAGCTTGGTTGCAGTCACTGCAGTCAAAAAGCTAAACACAACACCAACTCCAAGGGTCACTGCAAACCCCTTTATTGGACCAGAACCCATTATGTATAGCACAACCGCTGTTATAAGTGTTGTAACGTTTGAGTCCAAAACAGAAGAGAAAGCACGGCTAAAGCCCTGATCGATAGCAGCTCTTAGTGTTTTTCCAGCACGCAGTTCCTCTTTTATTCTTTCAAATATAATGACGTTTGCATCAACACCCATTCCAACGGAAAGTATAATTCCGCCGATCCCAGGCAAAGTAATTGAAATATCTGTCCACGCAATGCATAATATTGTTAGAGCAATCAATCCTAATAGTGCAATATTAGCTATTATCCCTGGAAGTCTATATATTAAAATCATAAATATACAAATAAAAATAAATGCTACAATACCTGCATTAACCGCAACATTCATTGCACCTGTTCCAAGCTGGGGGCTTATTGAATCTACCTTTGATGCAACCAGTCTAAAGGGTAATGATCCTGAACGTATCGTTGCAGCAAGCTCAGCTGCTTCTGTAGCATTCGTTTGACCCGTGATTACAGCACTTCCTCCGTCTATCCTATCATTTACTCGAGGAGCTGAAATAAACTGTTCATCCATAAATATGGCAATTGGCTGACCTATAAGGCGACCTGTAGCTTCTGCAAAAGCTTCTGAACCAGAAGCATCCAACTTAAGAGCTACAACCCATCCCATTGTTTCATCTGATGCTGGATATGCATCTTCAACCTGCATTCCTTGAAGAATTATCCTTCCGGTAGGTAGATAACGCCCAAATTCGTCTACTTTAGTTACATCCACCTCTTGAAATGTTAAAAGGGCTGTTTTCCCAAGTTCATTTATAGTATCTTGAGGGTTAAAATTCGTCTCTCCTGCAGCCCATGGTATTTCCACAGTAATTCTATCATTTCCTGGTTCAATATTTATGCTGCGATCAAATATATTCTTTGCATCTAATCTCTTCCCAAGAATTGTTTTTGCTGATTCCAGACCTCTGTCTATCTCTTCATCTGAAAGTGAGCCTTTAGCTATATCGGGTTCAAGTATTGCACTTACTCCACCACGTATATCTATTCCTGTACGAATATTGTCATTACTTACCTCGTTATACGCTAAGACTGCACATGTAGCAATCACAAGAATAACTATAATTAGCTTGAGTGTGCTGTTATTTCTCATGACATAATCCTCCTTCTTTTGGAGCATTTTGCAAGGTTATATCGCAAAAGCCCTTTTTGTCATCTGCTTATGCTATTATAATCTCATTATTAACCATAGGTCAATAAATTTTACAATCTATATTGCATTTTATCGCTATAACAGTTGATTTTTGTTAATAACCAGCTCAAATT
>DASRMZ010000148.1:0-2012 GCA_035647675.1 Thermoclostridium sp.
TCACCCGATGATTTTAATATAACCTTAGCATCGAGAGATGAGCCAATAACTTTCGCATTTCTAGCATTTTCTAAAGCTTTTAATGCTTCCTCTCTTACCTTTATTAGACGATCCCATTTTTCATCAAGCTCAGCATTATCATAATCCGTATTTGCAGTAGGCCAGCTGTTCAACTGAATGCTTTCACCATTATCTCCTTTAATATGTGGTACGTAACTCCACATTTCCTCACTTGTAAATGCCAATACCGGTGCAAGCATTCTAACCAATGAATGCAGCATGATATACATCGCAGTCTGTCCTGACCTGCGTATTTTCGCATCTTGTTTAGAGGCGTATAGTCTGTCCTTTACTACGTCCATATAGAAGCTACTCATATCCAGAACACAAAATTTGTGGACATTATGGATGAAGCCATGGAACTCATAACGTGAAAATGCATCTTCAACCTTTCTTACCAAACCGTTCAAGCGCATTAATATCCATTTATCTAGCTCTTCCATTTCATCATATGGAACCATCATTGTTTCAGGATTAAAATCAGAGGTATTGCCAAAAATAAACCTCATTGTGTTACGGATTTTCTTGTAGCTATCTGTTAACTGCGTAATAATATTTTTAGAGATACGTATATCTGTTTTGTAGTCAGATGAAGCAACCCAAAGCCTTAAAATATCAGCACCATATTGATTGACTATATCCATAGGATCCATGCCATTCCCAAGGGATTTTGACATTTTTCTACCTTTGCCATCAACAACATAACCATGTGTTAAAACTTGCTTATATGGAGCTTTTCCCTTTGTAGCGACGGCTGTCAAAAGTGATGACTGGAACCAACCGCGATGTTGATCGCTTCCTTCAAGGTACATATCTGCAGGCCATGAAAGTTGAGGGTTTGTTTCTAATACAGCTGCATGGGTTGAACCAGAATCAAACCAAACGTCCATTATATCGGTTTCCTTTGTGAAGGAACCGTTACCGCACTCACATTTTATATGCGCAGGGAGTATTTCAGAAGCATCCTTTGCATACCAAGCAATGGAGCCTTCTTTTTCGAACAGACTTTTAACTGCTTCAATTGTTTCGGGATTTATTAGTTCCTTTCCACAATCGTTACAATAGAAAATGGGAATGGGTACCCCCCACATTCTTTGACGTGATATACACCAGTCATTTCTATCCGATACCATTTTTGTTATACGTTCTTCGCCCCACGCGGGAATCCATTTTACATCCTTAATGGCCTCTAGAGCCTCTTTTTTAAATCTTTCCACTGCTATAAACCATTGTTCAGTTGCACGGAAAAGGATGGGAGATTTACATCTCCAGCAGTGTGGGTATTGGTGCTCTATAAGCATATCTGCCAATAGTGCCCCTGTTTCTCTAAGGTGCTTCAATATTTCTTTATTTGCCTGTTCATATGTCAAGCCTGCAAATTGACCTGCCTCTTGAGTTAAGACTCCCTTTTCATCGACAGGTACTACCACTTCAAGACCCTTGTAGTTTTTGCATACTTCAAAGTCCTCAACACCATGCCCAGGAGCAGTATGAACACAGCCCGTACCTGCTTCAAGAGTCACATGGTCGCCTACTATAACAAGGGATTTCCTATCTAAAAATGGATGTTGACATACCATATGTTCCATATCAGCGCCTAATATTTCCCCTACTATCTCATAATCTTCTATATTAGCAGCCTGCATCGTGGTTTGGACAAGATCCTTTGCAAGAATATAGTTTTCATTATTTGCTATAACTATGGCGTAGGTGAAGTCTGGATTCACAGAAATGGCTACATTGCCAGGCAAAGTCCATGTCGTGGTAGTCCATATCACTACATAGGTAGTGTCAAGGCTATCCACAATGCCCTTAAACCTGTCCTTGTCATCTATTAACGCAAACTTTACATAAACAGATTGTGTTTTGTCATCCATATACTCAATTTCGGCTTCAGCCAGAGCAGTTTCACAGGTTGGGCACCAGTAAACAGGGCGAAGTCCTTTGTAAAT
>DASRMZ010000149.1:0-9967 GCA_035647675.1 Thermoclostridium sp.
GTGTTGTTTCTTAATGTTTTAATCATATTGCCATTTTTAGTCACATAGACTCCCGATTCAAAGGTTTGCCTAAACAACATGAAAAAACTGCCCCCTGGTGTTATTCTAGGTAGGGCCTTTTGTGAAGCAAAAGCACCTGCAAGCCGAAGCCCACAAAAATGCTTTTAAAATATTTTTGTTGCATTTTTGCTAAACAGTCGGCTTGCTTATATTCGCCCTGACCATACATTTTTATGCTGTATTGTGCTAATGTTTTGCTAATATTGCACTGCTATATCGTTTGGGTTACCTGTGAACAGTAACCCTTAGGTAGTATAAAGAGCAGAATATAAAAGGTCTTCATAGAAAGCTGCACGGGCAGTACTATAGTATGGTATTGACCATAGGAAGCCTATATAAAGCCCTGGAAAAATTGATAGAATGAACCATCCAATAAAGCTTAAATCCTGTATGAACAGCGTTAGCTTATTTCCATACATCATGGCGCTACTTCTACGGATGGCTTCGGAAGCTGAAATCTCAGGATTGTCGTATAATATGTACATTGCTTGCGAATACCTGTAAGAGGCCACTATGCCTGGAATAATGAAAAGCAGTGACCAAAGAAATACATATAATTGTGTAAGCCAATATACTGCAAGCGTTTTACCAAACATATTAAAACCACAGAACATGCTTTCTAACTGAGTATCGCCCTCTCTATATAGCTTTAAGTAAAAAACCTGTAAGCCAAACTCAAGAGGTGGGATAAGGAGTATTGCACCAATTACAGGTACCAAACCGCACCCTAACGATAGTAAAATGTAAACAACTACAGCTAAAATAACAGAGCCCCATCTTCCAGATAAAGCTGTCCTTGCTCTAAGTTTCAACCCGCTTCTTGAAATTGATGGGTGAAACCTACCTGGCATGTATTCCAATATAAAAACCCCCCTAAATTTTTCATTGTTCCATTATAACATAAGGAGGGGGTTTTCTCGTGTCATTTCTTGATAATTTTATTAAGCATATTCTCCTTCTTCGCCTCATAGAATACCAATACATAGGTATACCCAATAACACAACGAGAACACAAAAGAACCAACCCCTTGTGTTCTTTACTTGCGTTATAAATATGTAAGTGGTGGTGAAAATCATGGCTGAGGTTAATAAGACAGTTGAAGGTGAGCATCAAAACATTACACTTAAAGATAGAAAAAAGATGATAATTACTGGCGTGCAAAACGTGGAAAGCTTTAATGAGGAATGTATTATAGTTGATACGAGGCTGGGGCTAGTAATTGTTCGGGGTGCTAATATGCATATAAATAAGCTGGATGTCGAAAGTGCAGCTTTAGATGTAGAAGGAGAGATTGGCCTTATTGAGTACCTGGATACAACCGCACCACAAGCCAAAGGCGGTTTTTTTTCAGGTCTGTTTAAATAGGCTTACAATATATGTTGCAGGAAGTATATGTTTTCTTAAGCGCCATAGGTGCCGGCATTATCACAGGTTTTATCTATGACTTATTCAGAATAAAGAGGAAGACTCTAAAAACTCGTCCTTTTTTAGTTTGTGTTGAGGATATTATATTTTGGATATTTACAGCCATGTTGGTTTTTATGGCTGCATATTTAAGTAATCAAGGTGAAATTAGATTATACTTTTTTCTTTCAATGATATTAGGTGTAATTATATATATTGGATTGTTCTCGTGTTGGGTCATGCAAATATTGTCTTTCATTATAAAAATAATAATATGGCCATTTGCCAAGTTGTTGAAATTGCTAAAACCCCCAGTTAAATGGGGAATGAAGCTAATAGGAATGTGCACCGAAAAATCTAGTAAAAGACTACGGAGATACAGATTAAAAACGAGGCGTAGACTAATATCTATAAAAAATATAAGGCGAAAGGTATAAAACCCCTAACTTTGAATTCATTATGTAATTAGGGCATTTTGCAATAGTGACGTACTCTTACCACCTAACAAGTGGGGCTTTTCGAGGTGTTTTGTTAAAATACTGGGAACATTTTTGTGGCAAAGTATATTACCACTGTCAACGTTACTGACGACAATAGTGTGGATATCATAACGGTCTGGGATGCAAAATCAGGTTTATTATCAAATTCCACAGCAATTAACGCAGTATTGACCGCTGTAGGCAAGCCCGCAGAAATAATCATAACTTGCGCCATTATGCCATCTATACGAAAGGCTAACACTAGCAACAGTGCAATTGCCGGACCAATAATGAGCCTTGTAAAAACCGAGAGATAAACAATTAGATCCTTTAATTTAAATTTTGTATGAGACAATTGAACGCCTAAAGTCAAAAGCGCAATAGATATTAAACCACTTCTTGCATACTCCAACGCAGGCCATAAGGGAAATTGTGTAAGGTCATATGGGAGTAGCTTAAATAAAAATGCGGCTAATACAAAATATAATGCTGGTAGTGATAGGGATTTTTTTAATGCAATTTTTATACTTCCTGATGAACCTCTAGTAGCGTTAAAAACCCCAAGAGTATTTAACGACACATTTTGCACGATCAATACTATAACCTGTACAGTTAGAGCAAGAGCGAGAAAGGGTGTTTCACCATCTATTATAAAAGGTTTACTTGAATATACGAGGGTTATTAAAGGGATGCCAAAATTCCCAGAATTATAGAACATAAGGGAACTTGCAAAAGCGCTGGTCATACTCACATCAAACCTTCGCATTTTGCCAATAAAAAAGCTAAGGAGCCAGTTAGCAAAAAGAATAAGGAGTGCTATTGCCAACGCTTTTAACATATCCATAGGTATGTTAGTGGTATATACGTTCGCAAAAATAAACGCAGGTACGAATATGTATAGGTTTAGCTTTGAGAGTGTTGATACATCAAGATGAAATTTCTTATCGACTAAGATACCAATGAATATTAATGTGAAAATTGGAATAAGATTGTTAGTTAGTATAAATAAAAATACATTCATTTAAGTTCGCCATCTTTCTAATAACTAATGATGTTAGATAGCTCTATTATAAGGGTAGCCAGGATTATATGCAACAACCATAGATTGCTAGAATATTTTGCGAGGTAAAAGTACTTGACAAGCCGAAACTCACAAAAATGCTTTTAAAATATTCCTTTTGCATCTCTCATCAAGCAGTCGGCTTTCTTATCTTCCCTCTGACTATACATCACTAAGCTTCATTCCGCTACTTTTTCTTAATATTGCACAGATATATCTCTTCCATTACATCACAAAAGTCTTTGTGTAATATATTGCGCTTTAGCAGTTTTATGATACAATGTATTTAAAGTCATTGTTATTTTTTGACTTTAAATTTATTGATGTACAGACTCTTATAGAACAACTTGAAATTTTTTTATTATGATTTACACTGTGCCATATGCTGTGGCTAAGTCGATTTGGATTTTACAAAAGATAGGGTTGAGTTAATATGCGAAAGAAGAAGCTAAACATCATAATAATATTTCTTATGACAGGCTTAATTGTTTACTTTGTTGTTACTTTCATAAAGCAAAAAGAGGAAATGCTAATGATTCAAACACAGATAAGGGCTTTAGAACATAGAATTTCAAAAGAAGAAGTAACACAGGAGGACCTTCTTGACCAGCAAAGGATTATTGAAACAGATGAGTTTGTAGAACAAATAGCAAGAGAGAAGCTGGGCATGGTAAAGGAAGGCGAAAGGCTTTACATAGACATGGATTAAGGTTTAAGGTTTACCATCGCATATTGTAGAGTTAATAATTATAAGGTTACATTGCGAAAGCCTTTATTGATTTTGTTATTATGTTTGTGTGGGTGAGCTTCAGACGGTTTGACTCCCTTGTGTATAAAGCCATCATTAAATTATCTATGATTAAAAGGCAGCTTCAAACTCAAATTTGAAACTGCCTTTAGTGTTATTTATATTCTTTTAGTTATTAGCATTTATGGACAATTATGAATGTTTCTTAACAATTTTTGCCCAAGTATCCTTCAGTGATACAGTACGATTAAAAACAAGGTTTCCTTTTTCATATTCTTTGCTATCTACGCAAAAATAGCCTGTACGTATGAATTGGAATGCTTCCCCAGGTTTAGCATCCTTCAATGAAGGCTCAAGCTTACAGTTTTTAAGGACTATAAGGGAGTCTGGGTTAACATTTTCCATATAATCACCGCCCTCGGAAACATCGTCGGGATCCTCCTTAGTGAATAAATGGTCATAAAGCCTAACTTCAGCGTCTTTAGCATGTCGTGCTGAAACCCACTGAATGGTTCCTCGCACTTTTCTGCCATCAGGTGAACTACCACCACGGCTTTTGGGATCGTATGTGCAATGAATTTCGATTATGTTGCCGTCATCATCCTTAACAAAGCTCTCGCATTTAATAAAATATGCATTTTTAAGACGAACTTCACCACCTGGCTTTAATCGGAAATACTTTCTAGGTGGATCTTCCTGAAAATCTTCGCGCTCAATATACAATTCGCGGGAAAAAGGAACTTTGCGAGTACCGGTCTCTGATTCTTCAGGATTATTTTCCACGTCCATTTCTTCTGTTAAGTCATCTGGATAGTTATCAATAATAACTTTAATAGGATCCAATATAGCCATTACTCGTTGGGCCTTGCTGTTCAAGTCCTCGCGAATACAGTGCTCAAGGAAAGAGTAATCTACAACACTATAGGTTTTTGAAACACCTATTGAGTCACAGAAATTGCGTATTGATGCAGGCGTGAACCCTCTTCGGCGAAGTCCGGAAAGTGTAGGCATTCTGGGGTCATCCCAACTACCCACTATGTTGTTTTCGACGAAATTACGAAGCTTTCTTTTACTCATCATTGTATAGGTAAGGTTTAATCTTGCAAATTCGAATTGACGCGGCGGATCTTTAATTTCAAGCTTTTCAAGGAACCAGTCATATAATGGTCTATGGTCTTCGAACTCAAGAGAGCATAGAGAATGTGTGATGTTTTCAATTGCATCCTCAAGGGGATGAGCAAAGTCATACATTGGATATATGCACCATTTATCGCCCGTTCTGTGATGTGATGCTTTAAGAATGCGATAAATTACAGGATCTCTCATGTTAATATTTGGAGAAGCCATATCTATTTTTGCACGCAGTACACGCTCACCATTGTCGAAGTCTCCATTTTTCATGCGTTCAAATAGAACCAGGCTTTCTTCAACAGGACGGTTACGATAAGGACTATCTTTACCAGGTTGAGTTAATGTCCCACGGTATTCACGAATTTCCTCAGCCGTTAGGTCATCCACATAAGCCAAGCCCTTTTCAACTAAAATAACAGCATAATCGTAAAATTGATCATAATAGTCAGAAGCATAGTATAGACGGTCTTCCCAATCAAAACCCAACCATTTTATATCTTCTATGATGGAATCTACATATTCAACATCTTCCTTGGTAGGATTGGTGTCGTCAAAGCGAAGATTGCACAATCCATTGTACTTTTCTGCCATACCAAAATCAATGCAGATTGCTTTTGCGTGGCCTATATGCAGATAGCCGTTTGGCTCTGGTGGAAACCTAGTGTGTATTTTTTTAACTCTTCCAGTTTTTAAGTCTTCTTCAATAATATCTTGAATAAAGTTGGATACTTTACTGGTTTCGTCCATATTTATCCCTCCAAATTTAATTAATTGCCATATTGTGTTGCTTTATTATAAGGTATTTTGCATTCAAAGTAAACAATTTCAAAGTGTTTAGCCACAAAACAATTACGGTTCACTCATCCCGGGGGCATACTTCGGGTGATTTGTTTCCTTTGTGGCAAAAGCACTAAATCTAACGCAACGTCTTAAATTGTGCGATGCTTTTAGTGAGTGGTCAAAGGCTCACGGGGCGCTCATTATCACGTTTAATATGTAGGATAGGCAGCATGGACTTCGGAGCATTGCCGCTGGCGCCGACAAAAGCACCCAAATCTCCCCCTACTTAACTTGAGATATACATGTGAATAATAAATTCATAGCTATATCTCAAAATATGGAGGAAGCGAGCAATAATATATTTTTAATAAATGGATAAATTTTTCAAAAATGCTCTTGTTTTTTTAAAAACCACGTGGTATATTTAATACGCTATAGTCATTTTAGTTATATGCATTGGATTAATATTTCCCTGCACCAGCCCTCTTTAATTATTTTTGGAGCGTAGAGTCAAAGAAGTATTAAATCCAAAAAATTAAGGAGGTATATAGGAATGGCTGACAAAATTATAGTCTGTAAGGATTGTGGATCTGATTTCACTTTTACGGAAGGTGAACAAGAATTCTACAAAGAAAAAGGTTTTGAAAACGAACCACAAAGATGCCCCGATTGTAGAAGAGCAAGAAAAGCACAAAGAAACAATAGAGGCGGACATAGTCAGGGCGGCGGCAACAGATGGTAAACACAAGGAGAGCAATTGCTCTCCTTTTTGTTTTTTATTAAAACCTTTTGCGATGTACATAAAGAAACTGTCCACTTGGTGCTCTTTGCGATGATAGATATTTTACGTATCGCTGTACAATATACTGTAGTATGAATAAGAGTTTGGCACCGCATGTTGAACAGCTAATGTTTTATTTAGGTTACATCACAAAAGCCTTCCTTGTGTTATTTACTACAATACTGTACAATAATTAACGGAACATATGTTCTAATATTCGAAGTAAAGGGCAAACTTACACGATGATGAGTTTTAGTAGTCTTGTTTTTAGTTTGCAAAACAAACAATGGAACCCATTAAGATAAATGTTTCGGTGCGCGATTTAGTTTCCTTTTCTATCCCTGCTGGAGATAGTCGGGGTTTTTCACTAAATTCTGCAAAAGAAGGCATCGAAGGTCATCAAATAGTTCATAACCGTCTAAAACAAGAAATTGAGCCATCTGGTACTTATAAAAAAGAAGTACCTGTTTCAATTTCCTTTTCCCATGATATTTTCTTACTACAGGTTTCCGGAAGACTTGATGGCCTCATTGAAACAGACAATAAGTATAGCCTATGTGAGATAAAAACAACCAACAAATCACTGGACTCATTAGAAGAATCTAATAATCCTGCACACTGGGCTCAATGCCTTTGCTATGCTTATATTATTGCAAAAGAACAATCTCTTGATAGTATTACTATCCTGCTACTATATTTTCATCGCAAAAATAAAGAAACACGTACCTTTGAACGAAAACTTACCTATTTGGAGCTTGAGAAGTTTTTTCATTCTCTTGTCTATCCATATATCAATGGACAAAAGAAACAGTATGATTGGCAAAGCTTGCGTAATAGTTCAATTCAAGCTCTATCCTTCCCCTTCCCGGAATTTAGAAAAGGACAACGGGCAATGAGTGCTGCGGTATACCGTGCTATAAGAGATGGTAACAGGCAGTTCATTAAAGCACCTACTGGTATTGGCAAAACATTAGGTGCAATGTTTCCAGCAATAAAGGCAATGGGTGAAGGACATATAGACAAGATTTTTTACTTAACTGCAAGAAATACAACACAAGCTATAGCAGGTGAAACCTATGAAATGATGGCTCGCAATGGCCTTCGCTTAAAAACTTTGCACATTACAGCAAAAGAAAAGGTGTGTTTTTCACCAGATACTTCATGCAACCAAGATGAGTGCTCTTACCTTATTGATTACCCTTTGAAATCTAAAAAAGCCATCTCCCTCCTTTTTAAAAAATCTGACTATTTCGACAGGGATTCTATAGAAAAGGCTGCGAAAGAAAATAACCTATGTCCCTTTGAGTTATCCCTTGATATAAGTATCCAAGCCGACCTAATAATCTGTGATTATAACTATGCTTTTGATCCACGAGTTTATTTAAAACGCTTCTTTCAAGATAAGTCAGATGAGCAATTGTGTCTTTTAGTTGATGAGGCACATAACCTACCCGACAGGGCAAGAGAAATGTATTCAGCAGAATTAAAAAGATCCGCGTTAAGAGAGCTTTATCACAAAATTAAAAAAAGCCTCCCCTCTCTTGCAACCTCTCTTAAGAAGGTGAGAAAAGCATTGCTCTCATACACTGAGAATGTGCCTGCAAAGTTTCCAAATGTACCTTTACCATGGACGACAAGTTATTTTGAGCCACCAGAAGAGTTGAAGGAGCCCATCGAAAAGTTTCTTTATCATGCTGAATTTATATTAAATGATGAGACTCCATATCCTTTTAAAGAAGAATTGATATCACTTTATTTTGATCTTGCTCATTTTTTAAGGATATACGATTGCTTTGGCGATAATTATGCCACACTTTATTGCAGGGAACAGAGCGACTTTACCATTAAACTTTTTTGCATTGATCCTGCTCCAATGTTAAACAAGCGAATAGAGAATTCCAAAAGCTCCATATTTTATTCAGCTACATTATCCCCCGCTCAATACTATAAAGAAATTTTAAGTGATAATGAAAGCGACAATTATTTAGCTATACCATCACCCTTCCCACGAGAAAACCTTTATGTTTATGTAGATGACACGCTGTCAACAAAATACAGGCACCGTGATAGTTCATTACCCCTTCTAATTGACCGTATACATGAATGTATTAGTGTTAAGACGGGCAACTACCTAGTTTTTTTTCCTTCCTTCGCTTATATGCAAAAATCAGCAAAATTGTATGCTAAAGTATTTCCCGATGATCTACTCTTAATACAAGAACCTAATATGGATGAAGAACAACGGTTGCATTATTTATCTCATTTTAATGAATATGGGGAAAATACATTGATAGCCTTTGCAGTTATGGGTGGTATCTTCTCTGAAGGAATTGATATAAGGGGTGAGAATTTATCAGGCGCAATAATCGTTGGGGTTGGATTGCCTCAAATATGTGTACAAAGAGATATTATAAAGCAATATTACCAAAAAAAGAGCAGTAAGGGTTTTGACTTTGCGTACACTTATCCAGGTTTAAATAAAGTACAACAGGCTGCAGGACGTGTTATTCGTTCGGAAAATGATATAGGATTCATCATTCTAATTGATGACAGATTTACTAATACTATTTATACGAAAATATTGCCCTCCGAATGGTTTCCACTGAAAACTCCGAGGTTTTATAAAAATTTATCTGCTGATCTTAAATGTTTTTGGATTGATAGAACACAGAACGATACATGAAATATAGTTAACTATAATTCATGTAAACCTACATATATCATTATATTTTATAGTGGTCTCAAAATATGTAGCATCGGAAAATGCTCAAAATGAAATTATTTAATTGTTCTGACACTATCTCTTTCTACAAGTGTTACCCCAAGAGTAGTTTTGAAAAATATTCTTTTCTTATTTTCAATTAACTGAATAATATTCTCTACAGCAAGCTGACCAAGAGCATTTTTGTCAACATTTATTGTGGTAAGGTTTGGTTCTGTAATTGTACAAAAGGGCATATCATCAAAACCCACGATAGAAACATCATCTGGAATCTTTATATTGTTCTCTTTAAGTGCCTTCATTGCACCTAATGCAATAAGATCGTTATCAGCAACAAAAGCTGTAGGCAAGCTGGCTTTGCTAGGTAATACCTTTTTCATATCTTCGTATGCCCCATCCATTGTTGACTGCAAAGGAATAACATACTCACTGTTTGGCACTAAATTCTCTTCAGCCAGGGCTTTACAATATCCTTCATATCTTTCTTTAAAATTCTGAATGGAGACTGAGCTCTTTAAGTAGCCAATTTCTCTGTGATGGTTTTCTAGCAAAAATCTTGTTGCCTTGTATAGACCGCTAACATTGTCTATTACAACATAATTAGCATTTATATCTATAAAGAAACTATCAACTAACAATATCGGTATCTCTAATGCTGAGAATCGTTCAAAGTCCTTCTCTTCCATTTCAGTGCCCAAAAGCAGCATACCATCAATGGAATTCTCTTTGATCTCTTTTTGTATTATGCCCATATCTGAGCGATCAGATATGGACTTTATAATTAATTGATATGTATTATGT
>DASRMZ010000150.1:0-3194 GCA_035647675.1 Thermoclostridium sp.
ATTTTACATATATGTTAAATTATCTAATGATTTGAAAACGGAATTGAAAAACTTTTTACTTATATGTCATCTTTATGTTTGCAAAGGCACTAATATGCCGATAAAGTTAATATAGGGACAATGTTATCTAAATTAAAATAATTTATTAGGTGTTGAAAATGGTCAGAATTGATGTTACAGATGATGCCTTAAAGGCATATATGATATTGCAATATAATGAATTGGAAGACCAAGAAAGCTCCAAGCTTGTTAATGTTATCAGAATAGCTATTAACCAAGCCAAAATTAATTACGGTTTAAAAAAAGAGGCATTCCAAGCTAAAATGCCCTTTAACACGCCAATACTAATAGCTGAAGGTATACCCCCTGTACATGGTCAGGATTCTCAAATAAGAATGTATGAGGTTGCGACTCCAAAACCCAAGGTAATAGAAAACGATAAAGTTAATCATTATGATCTTAATTTAATACATCAAGTTAAAGTAGGAGATTGGTTGGGCGAAAGAACCGACCCTATACCAGGTACTCCAGGCATGGATGTACATGGTAATGAAATACCGCCCGACAACGGCATTTCCTATCCACTTAATTACGATCGAAGATCGATTGAGCAAGTAAGGGAAGATAATAAAGATGTTTTATACTCACGTAAAAATGGGGCTGTGAGCTATGTTGGAGACCATATTGCTGTTTATGACGTAATGGAGGTTAAAGGAAACGTAGATTTCAATATCGGAAATATAGACTTTAATGGCTATATTAATATAACAGGTACTGTCGAAGAAAATTTCAGTGTAAAAGCACGCGATGATATAGAAATAAGCGGGGTATATGGTGTTGGCGGTGCTACTAAAATAGAAAGCACGGAAGGCAATATATATATCCGAGGTGGTGTAGCAGGAAAAAACAAAGCTAAAATAGTATGCAAAAAAAACCTTTATGTTAAGTATCTATCAGATGTAGATGTCATTTGCGATGGAACAGTCTTTATCGGGTTTTATGCTAGGAATGCACGTATTCGAGCAAAACAAATTATAGTAGAATCTAGCAAAGGGCAGATAGCAGGCGGAACAATGGACGCAGATATACGCGTTGAAAGTGCCGATGTAGGAAATCGTATGGAAATGAGAACGCTAATTAATATTAGAGGGTTTGACAGGTTTTCAATGCAAAGCGTCCTGGAAGAAAAGATCCATGAGCTAAATCTTAAAAAAAAACAACTTGCAATAAATAAAAAAAAGCTGAATTCAGAAACCACAAAGGCTAAGACTAATGCAGATGTAGTAAATAAGCTGAGGAATGATATTTTTCTTTTGCAAGAGGATATCAGAAACTTTGAATATGAATGTCTAAATATAAGGAATTATTTAAAAACACCAGGAGAAGGGGCATTAATAGTTCATAATACAATTTATCCAAAAGTAAGGATTACTATCCGCGATGAATCTCACGAAGTATTTGAAAAAGACGTAGCACAAACCTATATTCTCAAAGAAGGAACAGTTCAAAATCTATCATCATAGCTCCTACTTGAAGCAATGATTTCAAAAAGCCGTATTATACTAATACGGCTTTAATTTTTGTTATATTTAAGTTGTTTAAGATTATTCATTTATTGTATCAGCTCACAATTAGCATTTTGTATATCTTATATTTAGATTCATTTACTTCGCAAATCTACGAATACCCAACAAGTTTCCACTATATTTTGATAACGACGCTATAACAACCTTACCCTTGCTTGAGGATGCATGAATAAATTTATCATTTCCTAGATAAATACCTACATGACCTAATCTGTAATTATTATAGCGGTCGAACAAAATTATATCACCGGGTTTAATGTCATTTCGAGTTATGCTTGTTCCTGCACTTGAATACTCATGTGCTGATCTTGGAGCTTTAATACCAAAATGCTTTAATACATACTGTGTGAAACCTGAACAGTCAAAACCTTTTGGTGATGATCCACCGTATACATATGAAACTCCTTCAAATGTCTTAGCGTACTCAATAATTCGGGAAGATAGATCGGAATTATATTGTTGAGTTGAGGACGAACGTGATGATAAAGCACTTTGAGCTACTACGCGGTCTTTTAGTACATAACCCTCTATTCCACCCGCTGTTAGAATCCTTATATACTCCCCACTTTCTTCAAAAACCTGAACTTTACTGCCAGACGTTATGGTGCCCAATTTTTCGGATTCTGAACTGGAGCTTTTACGTATATTTAGAGTCCCTGAACTTATATATTTGTAAACTGGTGGAGGTGTGTCGGCTAAGTATTCTGTGAAAACATATGCCTCCACGTTATCCGAGGTAATGATTTTAGTCCATTCATCACCATTGCTACATACCTGTACTCGCTCCCCTTTTTTCAATTTACCAATTATATCAGTTTCTGAACTAGGTCCCTTTCTAACATTGAGCGATTCTATACTTACATATTTATATGCTTCAGGCTTAGTTTCCGGCTGTATTTGCTCCTGCTCGTGACCCTGCTCCTGAAGTTGTGTGGCCAGTTCTTCTTCAATCAAGGAATCACTTTCAATACTGGCTTGTTCAGTCTCATCATTTAATTGAGTATCTTCAATATTATTACGTGGATCATCTTTTATAGAGTTGCCTCGAGAAACCACAGACATTTCATTTCTACCTTGAGCCTGTGGATTAATAATTGTGCTCTCTAAAGAATTATCTTGAGAAAAGGTGTCAAGACTATCTTCCGGTGTTGAACTACCTGCATTATCTTGTATGCTATTTGACATATTCGCTGTTGCAAGCATTGCTGGGCTATTTCCAGCATTTTTAATGCCCACTGAAACATAAACTACTGTTGAAACTACAATTATAAGTGCTGCTATAACTTCTGCACATCGTCTCAACAGGCTTGACTTAACCATTGTTCCTCCTGTTGGCTATGATATATCAGCCATTTTATGTATAGTAAATATCTGATTTTCTCTATATGCAATATAAAATTTTTACTTATTTAATTTTAACATCTTCCAACTAATCGTACAAGGTATTGTTTGGAAATAAATTAGATATATTTATGTCGCACACGATTGAAATACGCTTATGCAAGCTGTTTAAGTAAAATGTAAATAAATATTGAACAAAGGCTTTTGCGATGTTTCTTTAATAAATATTAGCTGCAAAATATGTGGTGACAAGCTTTCATGAATAAC
>DASRMZ010000151.1:0-14158 GCA_035647675.1 Thermoclostridium sp.
AGTAAAGATAGCAGGGTATTTGGTCCGATAAGTAAGGATAGAGTAGCCGGAAAGGCTGTTTTTAGACTCTATCCATTTAGTGAAATCGGAGTTGTGGAATAGCTTGTTATTAACCTATGTTCTATCACGCAAGCTCAAACATACCTGTATAAAGCTGATAATATCTTCCACCCTGCTCTATTAAATCTTGATGATCTCCACGTTCTATTATCGTTCCACTTTCAAGCACCAATATGGCATTACTGTTTCTTACGGTAGATAATCTATGTGCAATTACAAACACAGTTCTGCCTTCCATTAATTTATCCATACCTTTTTCTATAAGTGCTTCAGTTCTTGTGTCGATAGAACTGGTAGCTTCATCAAGGATTAAAACCGGCGGATCTGCAACTGCAGCTCTAGCTATTGAAAGCAATTGCCTTTGTCCTTGGCTTAGGTTTGTTCCATCTCCTGTTATTACTGTGTTGTATCCTTCCGGAAGGTGCTTAATAAATGAGTCAGCATTAGCAAGCTTTGCTGCAGCAATGACCTCATCATCAGTTGCATCAAGTCTTCCGTAGCGTATATTGTCCATTACAGTACCTGTAAAAAGATGTGTATCTTGAAGTACCATTGATAGGGAACGTCTTAAATCGGCTTTCTTAATATCCTTTATATTAATACCATCATATAAAATATTTCCGTCATGAACATCATAAAATCTATTAATCAAATTTGTAATAGTGGTTTTTCCAGCCCCTGTTGAGCCAACAAATGCTATTTTTTGGCCAGGCTTTGCATATAATGTTACATCCTTTAGGACGGTTTTATCTTCATCATAGCCAAACACAATATTTGTTAGGCGAATGTCGCCCTTTAGCGGCGTATATGTAACGCTCCCATTCTCCTGGGGGTATTTCCATGCCCATATACCGGTACGATGGTCTGCTTCATTAAGATTGCCTGATTTATCAAATTGTGCGTGTACAAGCGTTACAACACCATCATCAACCTCTGATTTTTCGTCAATTACCTCGAAAATACGCTCTGCCCCTGCCAAAGCCATTATAATGTTGTTAAATTGCTCTGACATTTGTGTGATTGGTTGTGAAAATGAACGTGTATATTGTAGGAAGGATGCAAGTGAGCCTAAGTCAAATCCCGCAGTCAGGGCTAAAATAGCACCTACAATTGCAGTGATTGAGTAATGAATATAAGAGAGATTTCCCATTATAGGCCTTAACATGCTGGAAAAAGAATGTGCTTGCTTTGAAGCTTCAAACAGCTTTTCATTAAGCTTATCAAACGCTTCCTTTGAGTTATCTTCATGGCAAAATACTTTTACAACCTTTTGACCTTCTACCATTTCTTCAATGTATCCGTTAACCTCACCAACTGCACGTTGCTGCTCTCTGAAGTATTTACCACTTTTGGCTCCAAGTTTTTTTATTATAAAAATCATAAGAAGTAGCATAACAACAACTATTAATGTTAGAACGGGGCTCAAAATAAGCATTGCAAAAAAGACACCTATAACTGTCACAAGTGATGAAAATAAGTTTACAAAGCTTTGTGAAAGCATATTTCTTAAGGTATCGGTATCATTGGTATAGCGGCTCATTAAGTCGCCGTGAGTATGGGTGTCAAAATATTTAATTGGAAGGGTCTGCATATGCGTATATAAATCGGTGCGTATCCTATACAGTGTTCCTGTTGAAATATTGATCATTATATGGTTATATCCAAATGTTGCTATTGCACCAGAGGCATATATGATTGCCATTATAATTATTAGTCTTAAAAATTCTGACAAGTCAGGGCTTTGCTGACCAATGAAAGGGACAATATGATCATTAAATAATGGCTTTAAGAGGAATGTCCCGACAATGGAAGCGCTGGAGCTGATGAGCACAAGCAATATAACAAGGATGAGCTGGATCCAGTAAGCCCTCATATAACTTAATATTCTTTTGATTGTTTGACCTACATTCTTTGGTTTATAAGCACCGCGGCTCTTGTGGTTATGTCTGGCCATTATGCTACAACTCCCTTCTGCTGTGATTCATAGACTTCTCTGTATATGTCGTTATTTTCCAAGAGGCTTTCATGAGTACCAATGGCAACGATTTTACCATCATCCATAACTATTATCCTGTCAGCATCCATTACAGATGTAATTCGCTGTGCAATTATTATTGCTGTAACTTTTTGTGCACTCATATTTTCAGATATCTTTGAAAATAGTTCTGTGCTCCTAAGTGCCTCGCGAATTTTACTGTCGGTCGTAGTATCAACTGCGCTAGTACTATCATCAAGGATGATGATTTTTGGATTTTTAAGTAGTGCACGGGCGATGCAAAGGCGTTGCTTTTGCCCCCCCGACACATTAACACCGCCTTGCTCTAACATGGTGTCATATCCGTCAGAGAAGGACATAATAAAATCATGAGCCTGTGCGGCCTTAGAAGCTTCAATTATTTGTTCATCTGTTGCATTTTCATTGCCCCATTTGAGATTTTCCTTAATAGTACCTGAAAATAAAACATTTTTCTGTAAAACCATAGCCACTGCATTACGAAGGTGTGTCAAGCTATAGTCCCTGACATCCACACCAGCTACATGTATACTACCTTCTGTTACGTCGTATAGTCTTGGAATCAACTGAACTAATGAGGTTTTACCTGAACCCGTTCCTCCAATTATACCTATTGTTTCACCGGAATTAATTGAGAAGCTTATATTTTGAAGGATTAACTTATCCTTCTTACCTATATAGCTAAATGACGCATTATTGAAGGATATTGAACCGTCTTTTACTTCGGTAATGATATCTTGATCTTTTACTACAATATCAACCTCTTCATCAAAAACTTCATTAATACGTGCTAAAGAAGCACGTGTTATAACAAACATAACAAAAGCCATGGTAATCATCATTAGAGAAACTAATATTTGGGTTATATAACTTAAAAAGCCCATAAGCTCTCCTGGTTGCATATCCCCAGCTATAATAAGATTTCCTCCGAACCATGATACTGCAAGCATGCATCCATACATCACAAATTGCATAATTGGCATATTCCATATAACAATTTTCTCGGCCTGTACTTGTGTTTCGCGCACTTGATCTGCTATATCACAGAATTTTTCATTCTCATAGTCGCTGCGGACGAAAGCCTTTACTACGCGTATTGCAATTAAGTTTTCCTGAATAATGCCATTAAGCTTGTCGTATTTTTCAAGCATTATCCTAAATTTAGGGTAAGCCTTTTTAGCTATAACAAATAAGGATAATCCAAGTATAGGTATCGCAATAAGAATAACGATGGAAAGCCTTGCGTTTAATGATACTGACATAAAAGTTGCCATAATAAACATCATTGGGGCTCTTACCATCATACGAATGGTCATCATAAACGTCATTTGAGCGTGGTTTACGTCAGTTGTCAGCCTTGTAACAAGTGATGCAGTATTAAATTTATCCATATTCTTAAAGGAAAAATCCTGTATTTTGTGGAATAGACCCTTTCGAACTTCCTTTGCATAACCCGTTGAGGCTATGGATGAGAGGCGGGCTGCCAATACTCCGAAGAACAATGAAGAAACAGCCATTAGTATCATTAGGATACCCATTTTAGTTATATATTCCAGACTCTTGCTAGGAATTCCAATATCCACGATATTAGCCATAATGCGCGGGATAGTTACCTCTAGAAGAACCTCAACAATAATGCAAAGCGGTGCAAGTATGGCATACCACCTGTATTTTTTTGCAAAGGGGAGTAGTTTTCTAATCATTTATCGATTCCTTCTTTCTTTCAGATTCTACCTTCTTACGTAATGCAAGCATAGATAAAAAGTCTGCATTTTTTGCATCTAATACATATTTATCAGTTATATTATCAATTAACCTATCTAAATATTTACTCAGTGTTATTAGTTCATGCTCCTTGAAGTTTTTAAACAGCTCCACATCAAACTCATCAAAGGTTTTTCTTAACATTTCAGAAAACTGTTTACCCTTCTCTGTTATGTACAGGTTTTTACACCTCAAGTTATTGGGGTCGGTTTTCTTTTCAATGAGCTTTGTCTTTTCCATGCGTTTTGTTGATAGGGCTACTGAGGCAGGAGTAATCATCAAATGCCTAGCTGCTTGTGCTTGTGTACAGCCTTCGTTATTATTGATAAACTCCAGTAAATGTAGCTGCCCTGGGTGCATGGGATAATCCATTGTTAGCTTTCGATGAGCGATACGGCGTAAAATATGTAGTTTTCCAAAGCGTATCACTATTTCCTTATAGTTCACAAAAAACCTCCATGAAAAATGCAAGATAATGTACTAAATCAAATTTAACAAAATACTCTCTGGGCTTTGTGCTTGAGACAGTCATGTGGCAGTTGTGCAATCTACTTGAATGCTCACCTTATAAAGTTTAGGAGTTTTTTGCACCTAAACCCTATTGTTTTACAGAGTATTTTATAGCCCGATTTTTTAAATCGTTAAACGCTTAACTATTATAATACTGTGCAACCTTTCATGTCAACAATTAAATGCCCGTTACTGTTCATTCCATTATATTTTGTTACGGTTCACTCCATTTATATTTTTTGATATAGCCGTTATTATAATACTTGCCGTGACCTTTTTATTATATTTTGTAACGCACCTTGCCATATGTTAGAATAATAATAAAGAATAGATAGAATTTTGCGAGAGGATACACAATGAAAAATACCACCAATACTACTGATAAGCCAAAGAAATTCTGTGAAATCTTTAGTGACGTTACAATGGACGCTAAGTTAATTGATGCATTTCAAGATGCAACTGTTTCAAATCTTGTGTACATAAAATCCACCTCACAGGTGCAAATAAACATTGAACTGCCATGCATAGTGAAAATGCAGCTTATTAGCTCATTGGAAAAGATATTATGTCGGCATTTTAATGCCCCCATTAAAATAACACCTTGCTTTACAACTGATAATAGCAATAGTGATATTGTTGAGCATTGTAAAAATTACTTATTGCAAGTCATTTCAGATAAATCAAAGCATTACAGTCTTTTGCTTGACAAATCTGAGTTCGAAATGCAAGGTAATAAGGTAAGTATTTTACTAAAAACCTCATGCAAAATGATTTTGAAATCTGGTCAATGTGATGAGTACCTTCAAGATTATATAAAAACGCATTTTGATAGGGACATAGTAGTTGAGTTTGTTGATCCCCCAGCCGATGAGAAATCTCATGAACAGCTTTTAAAAGACAAGCTTGAGCTTGAAAATCAAACAGTTCAAAAGGTTGTTGATTATTCGCAAATTAGTCAAAACAACACCACAAGAAATGCTTTGCCTGACAATACTGTTTCATACAATGCCAACAACAGACGCAATAAAAAGTCAAACGATCCAAACTCAGTTTATGGCAGGGATTTTAATAAAAACGATATTTTAGAAATGAAAGAAATAACTATTGATTCTGGCATGGTAACAGTTAAAGGTAGAGTTATTCATGTAGAAACCCGTTTGTTGAAAAGTGGGAGAGTATTATTTTCTTTTGATATAACTGATTTAACGCATTCGATTACAGTAAAATGCTTTGCAAATAAAAACCAATTACCCGACTTGGAAGAAAACATTAAGGCAGGTTCATGGTTTTTAGTAAATGGTGAAGCTCAATTTGATTCATTTAGCAAGGAATTGACCATGATGGCAAAAGGCATAGTAAAGATATTTGTTAGTGAAAAAATGGATAATGCTAAAGAAAAACGTGTTGAACTACACCTGCATACTCAAATGAGCCAACTAGATGCAATAACCCCTGTAAAGGAGCTGATTGAAAGAGCTGCAAAATGGGGTCATACCGCAATTGCCATCACAGATCACGGTGTTGTCCAAGCGTACCCAGAGGCATATTTAGCTGCCAAAAAAGCAGGTATTAAGATAATATATGGCGTTGAAATCTATATGCTTGATGAGGACAGATTTGATCAACATGGCAATATAGACTACAAGAACTCCGATACATACCATGCCATATTATTGGTGAAAAATTATACAGGGCTTAAAAATCTATACAAACTAATATCTGAAAGTCACCTAAACTATTTTTATAAAAGACCTAGAGTACCGAAAACCCTTTTTGAAAAATATAGGGAAGGGCTCATTTTGGGAAGTGCTTGCGAAGCAGGCGAAGTATACCGGGCAATACTTCATAACAAAGACGAGGATGAGGTTATTAGAATTGCCTCTTATTATGATTATCTTGAAATACAACCGTTGGGGAATAATGGATTTTTAGTTAATTCAGGTCAGGTTCCTGATTATGATGCGTTGAAAGAAATAAACAAACAGATCATACACATAGCTCATAAGCTTGGAAAGCCGGTGGTTGCCACTTGCGATGTACACTTTACTGATAAAGAGGATGCAATATATAGAAATATACTTCAGGCTGGCCAAGGATATAGCGACGCAGACAATCAAGCTCCACTTTATTTGCGTACAACTGAAGAAATGCTCGAAGAATTCTCCTATCTTGAAGATGATATTGCATATGAGGTTGTTGTAAAAAATACGAGAATGGTTTCTGAATGGATTGAGGAAATTCAGCCTATTCCTGATGGCACATTTCCACCATATATTGAAGGTGCTGAGGAAGATATTCAGAGGATGTCTGTGGAGAAAGCCGTGTCGTTATATGGCTCTCCTTTACCTGAAATTGTTCAGAATAGAATGGATAAAGAGCTTGATTCAATAATTAAAAATGGTTTTTCTGTAATGTACATCATTGCTCAAAAACTTGTATTAAAATCCATGCAGGACGGATACCTTGTTGGATCAAGGGGCTCTGTAGGTTCTTCTTTTGTAGCATACCTAACCGGAATTACCGAGGTCAACTCTCTGCCAGCACACTATAGATGTGGTGGTTGCTTTTATTCAGAGTTTTTGGAAGCAGACAAGACCACAGGCTGCGGATTTGATCTACCTGATAAAAATTGTCCTAAATGTGGACAACCTTTAATAAAAGATGGCTATGACATACCTTTTGAAACCTTTCTTGGATTTGACGGAGATAAAGAACCTGATATTGACTTAAATTTTTCAGGTGAATATCAACCAAATGCACACAAGTACACCGAAGAGCTTTTTGGGGAGGGTCATGTTTTTAGAGCGGGAACCATAGCCACCGTTGCAGATAAAACCGCCTTTGGGTTTGTAAAGGGATATCTTAATGATAGGGACAAGGTTGCAACAAATGCTGAGGTTAATCGTCTTGTTAGAGGCTGCACTGGTATTAAGCGAACCACAGGACAGCATCCTGGCGGTGTAATGATTGTACCCCATGATAAGGAAATTTATGATTTCACACCTATTCAGCGTCCTGCAAATGATACCAAATCCGAGATAATAACCACCCACTTTGATTACAACTCAATAAGTGGAAGAATACTAAAGCTTGATATATTAGGTCACGATGATCCTACCGTTATTCGAATGCTACAAGATATTACAGGTGTTGACCCTAAGGATATCGAGATAGGCGAGAAAAGGACCATGGAGATTTTTAGAAGCACAGAACCGTTGGGCGTCACAGCAGAGGAGGTTGGAAGTGCTGTTGGAACCTATGGAGTACCTGAGTTTGGTACAAAATTTGTCCGCCAAATGCTAGTTGACACAAAGCCTAAAACCTTTGCAGAGCTGATAAGGATATCTGGTCTATCACATGGTACAGATGTGTGGCTAAACAACGCACAGGAGCTTGTTAGAAATGGTGTTGCCACACTGTCAGGTGTTATAACTACCCGAGATGATATTATGTTGTTCTTAATTGAAAATGGTCTTGAATCATTGGTTGCATTTAAGATAATGGAGGATGTGAGAAAAGGCAAAGGGTTGAAACCTGAATATGAGGAATTGATGCGTGAAAATCAAATCCCGGACTGGTATATTCAATCATGTAAGAAGATTAAGTACATGTTTCCTAAAGCCCATGCTGCTGCATATGTGACAATGGCTTTTAGAATTGCATGGTTTAAGGTTTATTACCCAGAAGCTTTTTATGTTACGTATTTTACAGTCAGGGCCGATGGGTTTGATGCGGATATAATATCTAAAGGATGCGACAGGGTACAGATGGAAATAAAAGAGATAGAAAGCAAAGGAAATGATGCTACGCAAAAAGAAAAAAACATGTTAATAATACTCGAAGTAGCTAATGAAATGTATGCTAGAGGAATCGGATGTCTTCTGGTGGATTTATATAAATCAGATGCAACAAAATTTTTGATAACAGAGGAAGGATTGCTTCCACCGCTCAACACCTTACCTGGATTAGGGACTGCTGCGGCTGCGAATATTGTTGAGGCAAGAAAAAAGGGCAAGTTCCTATCTAAAGAGGATCTTAGAATTCGTTCGGGTGTTAGTAAGTCTGTTATAGAAATACTTGATAATCATGGAAGCTTAGATGGAATGGATCAGAGCAATCAGCTGTGCTTCTTCTAAAACGCAGTGGGACACCTCTTTTGTGTTGCCCAATATTAGTTTGACTTTGACTGACTTATTATATAAAATATGAGTTATTAACATAGGAAAAGAAACTTTCATTAAAAAAATAGTATATCTTATTGGAGTGAGTTTTTTTGAATAAAAAGTTACGTGATGAAACAACTGAACAACTTTTTGAAGCAATACTCCTATTAAAAACCAAAGAAGAGTGTTATAGTTTTTTTGCAGATATAGGTACAATATCTGAAATTAAAGCATTCGCACAACGCTTTAAAGTAGCTAATATGCTACATAACGGAGATACCTACAAAGAGATCCATGAAAAAACTGGAGCAAGCGAAGCAACCATTAGTAGGGTTAGTCGTGCTCTTAATTATGGTGCAGACGGGTATAGCCTTATTTTAGAGCGTCTTAAAGAGAATCGGAAGGAGCGATAAAGCCATTGAAACTGTTTGAAAAAATATTCGGTAATTATAGTGATAGAGAAACAAAGAGGCTTGAGCCCATTGTTGATGAAATAGAATCTCTGGAAGCTGATCTCGAAAAGCTTTCTGACGAGGAACTAAGAAAGAAAACCCCATATTTCAAGCAAAGACTTCAGGAAGGTGAAATTATTGATGACATTCTCCCTGAAGCGTTTGCCGTTGTTAGGGAAGCATCAAAACGTGTTTTAGGGATGCGACATTATCGTGTTCAATTAATCGGTGGTATTATACTTCATCAAGGGCGTATTGCCGAGATGAAAACAGGTGAAGGTAAAACCCTTGTAGCAACGCTTCCTGTGTATCTTAATGCACTTGAGGGGAAGGGTGTTCATGTGGTTACAGTCAATGATTACCTAGCAACCCGTGATGCCGAATGGATGGGGAAGGTATACCAATTCCTTGGGTTGAGTGTTGGAGTTATAGTCCATGATTTAGAAAATGATGACAGAAGAAAGGCCTATGCCTGTGATATAACTTATGGAACAAACAATGAATATGGTTTTGACTATTTAAGAGATAACATGGTTGTGTACCGTGAGCATATGGTTCAAAGGGGGCACCATTATTCAATAGTGGATGAAGTTGACTCTATACTCGTAGATGAAGCGCGTACTCCGCTTATCATTTCAGGTGCCGGGGATAAATCCACCGACTTATATCATCAAGCAGATCTATTTGTAAAAAAGCTGAGAAAAAAAGTTTTTAAAGAAACTGATGATAAAGAGTTGAATGATGATATAGATGCAGATTATATTGTAGATGAAAAGGGCCATAGCGCAACTCTTACAGCAAGAGGGGTGGCAAAAGCAGAGCAGTTTTTTAATATTGACAACCTATCTGATATGGATAATATGACTATTTCCCACCATATTAACCAGGCGTTGAAGGCCTACGGCATAATGAAGCTTGATGTGGATTATGTTAATAAGGATGGAGAAATTATCATAGTTGACGAGTTTACCGGAAGAATGATGTACGGTAGAAGGTATAGTGATGGTTTGCACCAGGCTATTGAGGCAAAGGAAGGCGTTAAAGTAGAAAGAGAGAGCAAAACCCTTGCAACAATTACATTTCAAAACTATTTTAGAATGTATGATAAGCTATCTGGAATGACAGGAACGGCATTAACAGAGGAGCAAGAGTTTAGATCAATATACAGCCTGGATGTGGTGGCAATTCCCACCAACCTTCCGGTAATTAGAAAAGACCATTCTGATGTTGTTTATAAAGAGACAAATGGAAAGTTTGATGCAGTTATCAATGATATTGAGCAGAGCCATAAAAAAGGGCAGCCTGTACTGGTTGGTACAATTTCAATAGAAACATCAGAGCATCTTGGAAAGCTATTAAAAAGGCGTGGGATACCACATAATGTCTTGAATGCAAAATATCATGAAAAAGAAGCGGAAATCGTAGCTCAAGCTGGAAAATATGGAGCAGCAACGATAGCAACGAATATGGCAGGTCGTGGTACCGATATTATGTTAGGGGGTAACCCTGAATTTCTTGCTAAGCAACAAATGCGCAAGCAAGGCATGGACGAATTTTACATTAACATGGCAACAAGCTTCAATGAAACAAATGATGAGCAGATACTTAATTCAAGAAAACTTTTTAAAGAATTATTTGAAAAATATAAAATAGAAACCGATTTAGAGAAGAAAAGTGTTATCGAAGCAGGTGGACTAAAGATTATAGGAACTGAACGTCATGAATCAAGACGAATAGATAACCAGCTTCGTGGTCGTTCAGGTCGTCAGGGCGACCCTGGAGAGTCGCGTTTTTACATTTCACTGGAAGATGATTTAATGCGTCTTTTTGGTTCTGACAGGTTATCCGGAATGGTAGATGCTCTCGGGTTGGAAGATGATCAACCTATTGAGCATAGAATGTTGTCAAACGCAATAGAAAATGCACAAAAGAAAATTGAAGGAATTAACTTTAACAGAAGAAAGAATGTATTACAATACGATGACGTAATGAATCAGCAGCGTGAGATAATTTACAACGAGCGATATAAAGTTCTTAACGGTGAGGATCTAAAAGAGAACTTCAAAAAGATGTTAGATAATATCGTAGAAAATGCAACAAACCTCTTCTGCAAAGAATCACCATATCCAGAGAACTGGGAATGGAATAATATCAAACTATACGTTGAAGATGTATTGCTTCCTAAGGATTCTATTAACCCTGATGAATTTGACTTTGAGACAATGACGGCAGATGGGTTTAAGGATATTCTTCTTGAAAAAGTTGAGGAGCGATATAATGAGCAAGAGGAGCTTTTTGGCGATGAAATAATGCGACTATTGGAGCGTAGAGTGCTTCTTAAGCATGTTGATGAAAAGTGGATGGATCATATTGATGCTATGGATCAGCTAAAATACGGAATAGGTCTTAGAGCATATGCACAAAGAGATCCAATTGTTGAATATAGAGTTGAAGGTTCGGATATGTTCGATGAAATGATCAGAAATATTCAAACCGATTCCGTCAAAGAATTATTGCACATTAAAAAAGAGAATATAGTTGTACAAAGAACTCAAGTGGCAACACCGGTTGCAACTTCGCACGGTGAGGAGACAGTTAAAAAACCTAAGAGGCGCACTAATGAAAAAGCCGGTAGGAATGATCCTTGTCCGTGTGGCAGCGGTAAAAAATATAAAAAGTGCTGTGGGGCTTAAAATAGGCCTTTCATCAGATTGGATAATACTTTAGCTTCGTTAAATTACTATTTCAATGGGGAGCAAATGTAAACAATGAACTACGAAAAAGCAATAGAATATATACACAGCTTAGCCCGTTTCGGAAGTAAACCGGGACATGATAGAATTAAAGTTTTAACTTCCATGCTTGGAAATCCTCAGGATAAACTTAAATTTATACACATTGCAGGAACAAATGGTAAAGGCTCGACTGCAACTTTTATTGCTAATATTTTAAATAGTGCCGGCTATTCAACGGGGCTTTATACTTCTCCTTTCATAGAGCGTTTTAATGAAAGGATTATGCTAAATGGCCAGCAAATTGCAGATGATGAGTTGATAAAATATGTAGAAAGAATAAAGAAAGCAATCGAGCAGATGATGCAACAGGGTTTTGAACACCCTACAGTTTTTGAAGCAATAACTGCTATGGCGTTTCTATACTATCATGAAAAGAAATGCGATATTGTTGTTCTTGAGGTTGGCATGGGTGGTCGCTTTGATGCCACAAATATTATATCAAGCTCGGTGGTTTCAGTTATAACCAAGATTGCGCTGGATCATATCGATGTACTTGGAGATACTCTATCAAAGATAGCATACGAAAAGGCAGGAATAATTAAAAAAAATGGGGTGGTTGTAGCATATCCCCAACATGAGTCTGCAATAGGTTCTATCGAATCTGTATGCAAACAGATGGGTGCAAGGTTATTTTATGCTCAGCCAGATATTTTGGAAAATATACAGCTAAAACCAGGATTGCTTTCATTTAAGCATCCACGCATAGGAAACATCGAAACATCCATAGTTGGTTTACATCAAGTGAACAATGCTGCAGTTGCCTTAAAGGTTTGTGAGGTGCTTGTAAATTTAGGCTATAATATTAGCAACGATAGTATTGTCACTGGTTTCAAAAATGCATTTTGGCCGGGCAGGTTTGAATTATTAAGAACACAACCTGATTTTTATATAGATGGTGCCCATAATCCCGATGGAGTCAAAGCATTTATAGAGACATTTAAAATTATCTATCCAGGGGAAAAAGCCTCTATTATTTTTGGTGTGATGAAGGATAAAGACTACGTAGTTATGGTGAAGGATTTGTCCACCATTGCAAAAAGATTTATTGCTGTAGTTCCTGATAACCCAAGAGCATTAGATCCAGAAAACCTTACAAATATTATGTCAAAGTACTGTAAAAATGTTGAATATAGTGGTACAATAGAGAAGGCTATAGAAAAAATGTTATTAATTTCATCGAAGGATGACATAATTGTCGCATTAGGTTCACTGTATTATATAGGTAATGTGCGCAGACTAATTCGTATTGATTCAAAGGGTAGTGTACAATAGTTGTTTCTTGAACTCAAAGCGTGGAGGGTAAGGTATGATAGATATTAAAAGCGCGCTGGAAGACTTTAAACCTATAGATTTGGAGTCTATTGAGGAAAGGGCAGGGGAATTGCCTGAAAATCTTTCTGAAGCGATTAAGCTTTTCAATAGAGCATTAGAGGACGCCTTATGTAAGAATGAAGATATGGCGATTATTGGTCTAAGAAAAGCTATTGCTCTTAACCCCAGTTTTTACGAAGCAATGAACCTTTTAGGTCTTTGCTTTGCTATGATTGGAAAAGATGAAGCTGCAGTTTCCGCCTTCCAGCAGGTTATTAATGCCGATAATAGTAGTATAAAAGCCATGGAATATATCGGTATGCTTCGAGGCACTGATGATGCTGTTGAAGAGGATACATTAAAGCCGGTAAAAAGGAAAACTAAAACTAAAACAAGAAAAGCGGTTGAAAAACAACCATCCTTTTGGGCTAATGCGCTGAGAGCTGAAGATACTCGGTTTTATTTCATGAAATATATAGTGGGTATTATTATAGGCGTACTTTTAACCTCTCTGATTTGGTATATGGTACCGGCAAACAAATCCTTATTCGTATTTGAAAAAATTGAATCTATTGATCCTACTCCAGAGCTTGATAAAGAAATTGTACTTCTAAATGAAAGAATAGAAAAGCTTGAAGAAGACATACGTATAGCTAAGAATGAAAACCTTAAACTGACGGATGACTTTCAGACATATAAACAGTGGATAGAGCGGCTTAATGAAGCCAACACTGAGTATCTCAATGGTAATTACGCCCAAAGTGCAGAAATTTTATATAATACTCATGGGATGCTAATTCCGAGCTCTCTTACAGATCAATATGAGCAGTTACGTGAAAAAGTGACTGTGAATGCTGCAGAGCAGCTCTACCTTGAAGGCAATTCAATATATAACGGTAATTATGGCAAGGACCCTTCTATATATAAACAAGCGTTTGAAAAATACGAAACTGCGATTTATTATCTTGAAGACAACAGAGCATCCTACATGCCTGCACTGTATTACCAAGCAGGTAAAGCTGCAGCTCGATGCGATGAAAAACAAAGAGCAATGGAAATCTTTGAATTATTAATCAATGAATATCCAAA
>DASRMZ010000152.1:0-3361 GCA_035647675.1 Thermoclostridium sp.
AATGCTAAAAAGTCAACTAGCCGATGGTGCAATACTTATGGCTTCTGAAATGAATTGTGAAGAACTAACTGAATTATCTCAACAGACCCCTGTAGTACAATGTTGCGAGTATAAAGAGGGAATTCCTATGTCTCATGTGTCCATTGACAATGAACTGGCAGCTTACAAGGCAGTAAAGCATTTAACTAGTTTAGGTCACAAAAGAATTGCCTTTATAGGGGCGAAAAATCAATTTTTATCATCCACTCTAAGGGAAAAAGGATATATTCGTGCATTGAATGAAGCCGGAATTGATTTTGATCCTGCCTATTGCGATTATGGAGATTATAGTTATAAATCAGCGTTCAGAATTATGAAGCAATTGTTGAAGTTAAATAAAAGACCAACAGCTGTTTTTTGCGTATCGGATCTTATGGCTATTGGTGCAATCCGATCTGCTATGGAAGAGGAGTTGCAAATACCTGAGGACCTTGCTGTTTGTGGTTTTGATAATATTTACTTTTCAAGAATGTTTAAACCCTCCATTACAACAATTTCACAGCCGATGTATGACTTGGGGTGTGTTGCTATGGAAGTGCTTGTAAACATGATAGAGGGCGGCAAGGCAGAAGCCATGCATCATTTTCTGGAACATGAGTTGATTATAAGAGAGTCAACAATAAAGTAGATTTGAACGTTCATGATTATGTTCACTGCACAGTATATGCGAGCACCGTATGTAACAGTTACCCACATCGGTCACGTTATTGGTGTAACGTATATATAAGCGGGATATAAAATATTTAATATGTTTTCATTGAAGGAGGTATAAATAATGATTGGAATTGGAGTAATCGGATGTGGTTCAATATCAATGTTTAGGCATGTTCCGGAGTATCATTCCCGTAGCGATTGCAAATTAGTAGGTTATTATGATCCATTAACCCATCGTGCTAAAAATCTGGCTGATAAGTATGGAGGAAATGTGTTTAATTCTCTTGAAGAAATTCTTAATGACCAGGACATTGACGCTGTAAGCGTATGCACCTCTAATAAATATCATGCTTCTGTGACGATTGCTGCGCTAAAGGCTGGAAAACATGTATTGTGTGAAAAACCCATGGCAACTTCAGAAAAAGAAGCGTTGGATATGATTGATACAGCCCGAAAGACGGGAAAATTTCTAATGATTGGTCATAACCAAAGGCTGGCGTCTGCTCATCTTCGGGCAAAGGAGATACTCATGACCGGAGAAATGGGTGATGTTTTAACGTTCAGGACGACATTTGGACATGGTGGCCCAGAATACTGGAGTCAAGATAAAGGCAGGCATACATGGTTTTTTAAATATGACGATGCTTTTATTGGTGCTATGGGGGATCTTGGTGTGCATAAGGCAGATTTGATCCGATGGCTTATTGATGATGAAATCAACGAAGTTAAAGCTTATGTCACTACATTGCATAAGACAAATGAAAAGGATGAAACAATTGAGGTTGATGATAATGCAATTTGCTTATTGAAATCAAAAACAGGAATTTATGGCACTCTTACAGCTAGCTGGACTTATTACGGTGCTGAAGATAACAGCACTGTTTTATACTGCTCAAATGGTGTCATGAAAATATACGATAACCCTGAGTTTCCTATTGAGGTGACAAAAATTAACGGAGAGAAAATCTTTTATAAAGTAGGCAATATACAAACAAACCAAGACCAGAGCAGTTCAGGTGTTATCAATATGTTTATAGATGGTATAAACAGTGGAAAAGAGCCTGAAATTAATGGCGAAGAAGGGCTTGCTGCGCTTCGTATAGTACTGGCATGCCTTGAATCAGCAAAAACAGGCAAAACAGTTTCACTTTAGGGAGATGAACAAAATGTCATTACGTTATGGCTGCATCGGAGCAGGTGGTATTGCTCGAGCAAAGCATATAAAAGAATATAAAAATATCACAGATGTTGAATTTGTTGCTGTGTGTGATTCAAATGAAGAGTTTGTAAAGGAAGTAGCAGAAGTAGAGGGCTTTAAAAGCTATTACATTGATTACCGCGATATGCTTGAAAAAGAGAATTTAGACTTTATAAGTATTTGTACACCAAATGTTCTTCATTACCCGATAGCGGTTAAAGCACTTGATAAAGGCATTCATGTTCACTGTGAAAAGCCCATTGCAATGAATGCTGTGGAAGCACAGCTAATGGTTGATGCAAAAAACAGATCAGGGAAAAAACTTATGATTGCCTTGAACAATCGCTTTACAAGTCATGCGTGGTTCGTTAAGAGGTACGCAGAGGAAGGTCTTTTCGGAGATATTTACCATGTGCGTTGTGGTTGGAAGCGTCTTCGTGGCATTCCAGGTAAGGGTGGGTGGTTTACCAATAAAGAATTGTCAGGTGGTGGCCCTTTAATTGATTTAGGTGTGCATTTTATCGATTTGGTTATGTATTTTATGGTATATCCCAATCCGGTGACTGTATCAGGATCAACCTATTCAAAATTTAGTGATAATAAATGCATCAATTCCTCAGGTTGGGGCATGACAGCCGATGAAAAGGGAATTATGGATGTAGAAGACATGGCTGTTGGATTTGTTCGCCTGGATAATGGAGCCACACTAGACTTGGAATTTAGCTGGGCATCCAATATTGAGCATGACGAAAACTTCTATGAAATTTATGGAACAGACGGTGGAGCCATTTATCGAGATGGACAATTAACAATTATCACCGAGCAGCTTTCAACAGTGGTTGAGATTAAGCCAAACCTTAATTTCAAATCACCAATCAATGAATTTGAACATTTTATTGATTGTATTAGAAACAATAAAGAGCCATTGGCAAAGCCTGAGCAAGCCGTTAAATTGATGAAGATTATTGATGGTATATACCAATCAGCAAAGACTAATAGGGAAGTAGTGTTGTAACAAAATATTAATTGTACTGATAATTGATACTTGGTTTAAGGTAATGTAAAGCAATCTATGGAAACAACAATCAGGAAAGGTTAAACGATTTAACGAGGAGGATAAAATAATGAGTTTTATAGAAAAAGTAGGTCTGCAGCTTTATTCAGTTAGAGATGAAGCTGAAAAGGATTTTTTAGGAACACTTGAAAAAGTAGCAGCAATGGGTTATAAAGCAGTAGAATTCGCAGGATATTTCAATACTCCAGCAGAAGTGTTGAAGGAAACTTTGGACAGATTATCGCTTACACCAATCTCTGCTCATGTAGCTAAGGAGCTATTACGCGATGATCTCGACAATGTAATTGCATATTATAAAAGCCTTGGGACAAAGTGTATAGTTTTGCCTTGGGCAAGTGCTGATACTATTGAAGATGTAAAGGATACAGCTGAATTATTAAATAGTATTGCGCCAA
>DASRMZ010000153.1:0-17839 GCA_035647675.1 Thermoclostridium sp.
CCCGAATCTCCCCCTACTTCTTTTGAGATATACATGTGAATAGTAAACTTTCCGTTAGTGCACAGCTATATCTCTTTTTTAAACTACAATAAAATAGCATTTGCCAAAGATGTTTTTGTTCATTATGGACACAATTTTACAATTATATGCCAAATTAATCAATGTTTTTGCAACTTAAAGCAAAATAAACAAACATTGTACCCACTATGCAAAAAAATTAGTTTATTTTGTCCCTTGTATATAAAGGCCATAAAAACCTATAATAAATACGTACACTGATACTTTTTAACATACTTTTACCTCCTTTCTTTTAGGACTATAAAAGATTTTCTAATGCACGGAGCTTTATGCTCCGCTTTTTTTTGCCCTTTTCTGGCACACACATGCTAGCAATATATCCAAAGCTTTTAAAACCTTGCACTGTTTCCTAATATTGCAAGGCTCTATTTCTTCAGTTAACTGTCAACAGTAACCACTGGCCTTGAATCGCCCCTCTGTGTTAATGTGTTACTATCGACATTTTGACACTCGGGATATATAATTAGAAATATACTTTAAATCATTTTAATAGCAAAGCAAAATTTTTCGCTATGCTCGCAAAGGCTTTTGCGGTGTAACCTTTTCAAATAGTAACTGTACAATATATAGTAATTGTGCAGCGGTACTCAAAATATCTAACGCCGTAAAATGCTCTAACAATGACCGAGACACTTTTTGATTTTGCTTTGGGAGGGGTTTAGACAATGGATTTAAATGCATTTGCCATAAGAAAGCTGGTTTTTCCTTTAATGCGTATTGCTAAAGGAAATAATACAATGGATTACATAGATGACATGCAGAACAATCAATATCTTCCAAAAAAAGATATGTATGACCTGCAAAGGGATAAGCTGACAAAGCTGCTGCTACACTGTGTTAAATATGTGCCTGCATATGCAGATTATAAAGGCTTAATTCCCGATATAGAGCAAGACGCCTTTAGCGCCCTTGGTAAATTTCCTATTTTGACAAAACAAAAGGTGAACCATAATACCGACAACCTTATTTGTAGCAACGCTGACAAATCAACCCTTACACCAAACCAATCCGGTGGTTCAAGTGGAGAACCTGTAAGGTTTTTTATTGACAGACCCACTGCAGAATACTCCGAGGCAGCAAGATGGCTTGGTCTATCTTGGTGGGATATCAATATCGGCGATAAATGCCTTATGGTGTGGGGCAGTCCTTTAGAACTTAACAAGCGCGAAAACCTTATCTACAATATGAAGGAAAGGTTTTTGAAGAATATTATCTTTGTGCCTGCTTATAATCTAAATCCTCAGTCAATACAAAAGTATGTCGACATGATAAATACCCAAAGGCCAGTATATTTTTATGGCTATGCCTCCGCATTGCATCTTTTATCTCAATTAATAATAAATAAAAATATAAAAATTAAGTACAAGCTTAAGGGTATTGTGTCTACTTCGGAAAATCTATATGATTTCCAGCGCAAAACCATTGAAAAAGCCTTTGATTGCCCTGTAATCAATGAATATGGCGCCAGGGATGCAGGTATAATAGCGTATGAATGCCCTCACGGTAAAATGCATATTTCTGCAGAGAATATGATTGTTGAAATATTAGATATTGATACAAACCAGCCTGTGGAGCCTGGAGAATCTGGACTGGTTGTTATTACTGATTTGAATAATTTCTCAATGCCAAGGCTAAGATATAAGCTTGGAGATGTTGCTGCTTTGTCAGAAAATATCTGTGAATGTGGTAGAACTCTCCCTCTTATTGAAAAAATAGAAGGACGGGAGGATGATATATTTATCGCACTAAATGGTAATTACGTCCACGCTGTATATTTTTGTAACCTTGCTCGAAGCTATCCAAGTATCATGCAGTTTCAAATAATACAGCAAAGTAGACAGGACATTTTGCTTAGAATAATTAAAAGCGATACATTTAAAGAAAGTGAAATACAAACGTACATAGATGAAATATATAAATTGATGGGACCTGTCAATGTAAAGGTTGAATATACTGATACAATTGAGCCCACTGCATCGGGCAAGATAAGATATTCTAAAAGAGATTTCCCAATAAGTGTTTAGAATACAGGTTAAATCACAAAAGCCTTAATTAAGGTTTACTCATAGGAAGATTAACAAATACTAGATTCTACAGGTGAACAATTTGAATACAAATGAAGTTAAGAAAACAATGGTGAAGGATACACTACTGTATCTTCCAGCAAGGTTAATAGAGGGGCTAATAGGGCTTGCCACAATAACATTATATACAAGCTTCTTCGCTCCTGATATATACGGTTATTATGGTCTTGTTACCACTACTGTGAACATCGGTTCATTTTTATTGTTAGGATGGTTGAACCAAGCAGTTTACCGTTATGTAAATGCCTTTGAAGGTAAGAAGAGAGGCACGCTTTTTTACTCGACTTCCTTCACACTGTGGTTGTGTTCAAATATAATTGTTGTGATTTTAGGCTTTGCGGGGATATTGATAATTAACCCTGGAAGAGACCCATGGATTACCCAGTTATTTATCCTCACTTTATTTATGTTTGTTACATACAATACAACCCAAGTTCTATTGTCTATAGTATCTGCAACGAGGAAAGTTAAACTGTTACTGTTCCTTTCACTTTTCTCAGTTTCGATGAAACTATTGCTTACAGTGTTTTTTATAAACAAATACCAAAACAACACCTATACACCAGCCGCTGCCGTTTTGAGCAACGTTATTGTAGATGCTGTTGTTATATTGATAGCTGCACTTAGGCTTAAAGTGTACAGACATTTTACTTTTAAATATTTTTCAAAATCTGTGCTACGTAAGTTTCTAGCATACAGCCTTCCTCTTGTGGGTGTAAATTTTACCATGAGTGTTCTAAACCTATCCGACCGTTATGTAATAGCCCCGGTCCTAGGTCCAGAACAAATGGGCATATATCATGCAAACTATACTATATCGTCAACTGTCTTCAACCTCATACTTGTAGCTGTCATGCGTGGCGTTTACCCTATGATACTCAAGACATGGAAGCAAAACAACAAGCCTCAAACCGAGTACTTTCTCTCGCAGGCTGTACGATACTATTTGCTTGTTTCAATGCCTGCTCTAACTGGCCTATGTATTTTATCAGGTCCAATATCAAAGCTATTTCTTGATCCAGCGTATTATGAACATGGCTTTGTAATAACATGGGTTGCTATCGGGATGTTTTTATTCGGTCTTGCAGAATACAGCAATAAAGCATGGGAGTTGACTTCAAACACAAAACCTCTTTTTTATAATACAGTAGTAAGTGCCTTTTTAAATCTTGGGTTAAATATTATCTTTGTAGGAATATACGGATACAGAGTAGCAGCAGTCAACACAGCCCTATCCTATCTGGTATATTTATCTTTGTCCTTGTACAGGAGCAGGAAAATAATGAAGATAACATTCAATCCCAAAACCCTTGCCAAAATTATATTAAGCTGTATCATAATGGGGTTAACAGTTTATTTCGTAATACACGCTATAGGGCTTACAATTATAAACCTAATTTTATCTGTAATTATAGGATGTGTGGTATATTTTATATGCTTAATAATACTTGGGGAAATAAAAACCGAACTAGACTATGCAATAAACTGGATTAAGAATTTTAAAAAGTAAAGGAGTACTTATGAGAGTATTACATTTAATAGGAGGCGGAGATGAAGGTGGTGCAAAAAGCCACGTACTATTTTTGGTACAACAGCTTAGCAATCATATACCTGTCAAGCTTATAAGCCTTCGTCCTGGTCCTTTTGCTGATGATGCAAAAGAAATGGGAATTGATGTAGAGGTAATACATTTCGGCAATATATTTAAAGATATAAATCGTGTTATGAAAATTGCTCACGATGGAGGCTATAACATCCTTCACACTCATGGAGCAAAAGCTAATATGATTGGTGCCTTTGTAAAGCAACAAATTGATATATCCGTGGTGTCCACGGTACATAGTGACTATAGGCTGGATTATTTAAATAGCCTTTTAAAGATGTATACCTTTGGCCTTATAAATACAGTTGCTCTTAGATTTATAGATTACTACATCGCTGTTTCCTACAATTTTAAAGAAATGCTTATTAAAAGGAATTTTTCGCCGCAGCAAATCTATACCGTATATAATGGTATTTCCTTTGAAACCCCTGTAGATACCATCCCAAAGGAAGAATTTATAAAAAAGTATGGTATTTCCGCAAACCAGGGGGATATATTTATAGGCATACTTGCAAGGCTTGACCCTGTAAAAGGGCATACTGTCTTTCTTGATGCTGCCGCAAAGGTGATTGAAAAACACCCTAATGCAAAGTTTTTAATAGGCGGCCCTGGTGATGAGCTAAAGCCAACACTTGAAAAAAGAGTTCAAAAGCTTGGAATTTCCGATAATGTATTCTTTCTTGGCATGGTGACAGAGCCATTTTCGTTTTTCGACATAATAGATATTAATGTCCTGGCATCGCTTAGTGAGAGTTTTCCCTATGTTATTCTTGAAGGTGCTAGGCTTAAAAAAGCAACAGTAACGAGCAGAGTTGGTGGCCTTGAGGATTTATTTGACCACGGCAAAAACGGTTATCTTTATACTCCAGGTGATAGCAATGCTCTTGCAAATCACTTAATTGAGCTTATACAGAATAAGGACAAAAGGTTGGCTTTTGGTGAAAACCTTTATAAAACTGCCAGTGAGAATTTCTCTCTTAAATCAATGACAGCAACCCAATTGGGTATATATGAAAAGATATCCGCACAGGTTGCAAAAACTAAAAAGGATGGCAAAGCCTATGATATCGCTATTTTAGGGTATTATGGATATCGCAACAGCGGTGATGATGCCATACTAAAATATATAATTGATCAAATACGACTAAAGGATGAGGAATTATCCATCATTGTCTTTTCAAACAAACCCCAGGAGACCCGTTCACTTTACAAGGTTGATTCTGTACATCGCTTTAACCTGTTAAAGGTTCCGACGGTTCTATCTAAAACCCGGCTATTTATTGCAGGTGGCGGCACATTAATTCAAGATGGTACAAGCTCCAGATCTCTTTGGTATTACCTATATATGCTATACCTTGCCAAGAAAAAAGGAGCACACACCACTTTGCTGGCAAACGGTTTGGGACCTCTAACAAAAAGTAAAAATCGCAAGGCGGCATCAAAGATACTAAACAACATGGATGCCATAACCTTAAGAGATCCAAACGCCTACGATGAGCTGTTATCATTAAATGTAACAAAACCAATTACTAAAATTGCGGCAGATCCCGCGCTAGCCCTTACAGGCAGTGATGCTTCTATGGGAATGGATATTTTGCAAACAGAGAAAATACCTACCGATAAGAAAATGATTGTATTGTGTCTGCGTAAGTGGAAAAAGGTTAAAAATGCAGAAAAAATCCTTGCGACCTTAGCTGATAAAATAGTAACGGATTTTGATGCCACTCCTGTGTTTATAGCAATGCAGCACCCAATTGATGTAAAGTTTTCAAGGAAAGTCATTCGTAATATGAAACAAAAAGGCTATATCCTTACCAAAAGGTATACCGTTGATGAGACACTTTCTATCTTATCAAATGCAGAAATGGTCATTGGTATGCGCTTGCATTCACTTATATATGCAACCAACCTAAGTGTGCCTATGGTGGGTCTTGCTTATGAGCAAAAGGTAGGATTTTTCATGCAATCCATAAACCAGCCTTATGTGGAGTGGAACGAAGCATTCAATATGGAAGATCTATTGGCACATTTACATGAGGTATGGGCAAACACCGACGAAATAAAAGAAGATTTGAAAAAGATAAAACCTGTTCTTGAAAAGAATGTAACGGATGCCATAGAGCTTACACTGTCATTTCTTTTAGAATAACACAGATGGATGTATCTTCTGTGTTATTCTCTAGGCTCTGCTTGCCTGTCTACTTTGTTTTGACCATATGCCAAGAACATTAAGACGCCTGCAAGCATCCAGAAATATGAAGATAACAATGGAATCTCAAGCATATTTTCAGTCAGATTATATAAAATAACGCAAACCAAGCCAGATAGAATACCTATTGCCCAGTTTTGCTGCTCTTGATTTTGAATTTTTGATATAGCCTTGTATGATTTGTAAAAGGTATTGAATAAAAGCGCAAGCAGTGCAACAAAACCTATAAGGCCCATTTCCACTAAGGTTTTCAAATAATAATTGTCCATGGAAAACGAATTGTTTAAACCATGGCTCAGCGCAACAGACCCACCAAACTGTCCTAACCCCATTCCAAACACTGGATGCTTCAAAAATAAATCATAGCCCACCACTGTCCTATATACTCTTCCACCGGTACTGCTGCTTGCAAAATAGTCTGAGGAGAAAAGGTACAGTATTCGGTTAGCAACAGAAGGGACAAAAATAACTGCAAGTATAAACAATGCGCCCATGAAGATAAGTGTTGGAACTATAAGTTTTTTGTTTTTCATAAATACATAAAATAACATGGCGCAGAAACAGAAAATCCATCCGCCTCTTGACATGGTAAAAAGAAGTGCAAGGCCCATGCAAGCAATCACCGAGCCATAATATGCCTTCCGTTTTATATTCTTTTCACCAAAAAACAAACCCACTGAAACGGGTATGAGCAATGACAAATATCCAGCAAGCATATTTGGTGTTGTAAATATTGAAAATGAACGAGTTCTAACGCTACCTTCAGCTAGATCCACCCAGTGTGCAGGTATTTCAACTCCTACGGCAAACTGATATATCCCATACAACGCCACTAAAAGACCTGTTAGGATAACGATATTTAAAACTCTCTTTGCACCCTGTGGGGTTTTCAATAGCTGAGTAATGACGAAAAACCAAAACATATATTGGACTACAACTCTAAAGCCTTCCACACCGATGGAAAAATTGGGAGCTGCTATGAAAAGAAGAACAACAGCAACTAGCATAAACATTATTAATGATAAATCCAAAGGACTGGAGCGATAGGGAGTTTGCTTTTTATGCACAAACCATTTGTAAAGCCATAAACCAAAGCACAGTAGCAGAGCAGCCTCATCCCAAATACTTGCTATTAAAGGTTGAGCAATAACATCCCTTAGTATAAACTCAATAACGGTAAACAGCGCCACTATTATAGTTGCCTTTTCATAATCTACAAGTAATATAAATAAGCCTGCTATTACGGCAAGTAGCGCCACAACCGATATCATACCAATGTATGATAATAAGGCTCCTAATATGAAAACTGCTGCAAATAAAACCGTCCAACGTAATTTACTCATTCACCACACCTATTCTAATGTCAACACATTATCCAATTTCAAACACATATACTATATGAAAAAATCATTTTCAAACTCGTTGCTTTGATCATCATTCCAATACCAAAACATATATTTTGTAAACCAAGCTGTGCTGGAAATAATTCTTTAATTTCTCTTTGTCAATAAATAATATAGCCGCAATAAAGAAAGTTAGCGCTAAAAATAAAATATCTCGTATCATGAGTCTTTTCATTATTAGTCTTCCAACAATATAGCCCACACCGAAAATTGGAAGCATAAGCGCAGATAGCTTTTCTTTTGAAGCTTCATTTACAATACACAATAGCCTTGCAAAAATGCTTGTTTTAGACCATTTTGGCATTAGCTTTGAAATATATAAAACCCATTTATCCGTCCATTGATAAAGTCTTTTAACTATTTTTGTGACCCAGCCAATAGGGCGTCTTACCACACACAATAATACTGAGTTTTCAGCTATATTTATACTCTTGAGAGCGTGAAAACATCGGGGAAGAAAGCTATTTTGGCAGCACACAATAAACACTGAAATGAACCTTTTCAATACACTGCTTTGGTAATAGTAAATAAGCTTTTCAAGTATACGGTATACAACGCTTCCCTTTAAAACCTGCATCTTGTACTCCTATTCAAAATCAACTCCGACTATAACACCTGGTATCTCAACATGCTTGGTTTTAAGAACAAGCTCTTTACCAACTGTTGCATGCAATTGCCCAATCCAGAGCATTGGATCATCGGCCCTCTCAAAAATCTTCACAGTAACATAAAAGTCCTTTAGCTCAGGGTGTTCGGTTAGAATAATGGTACCGTCATCCTGAATAACCTCAACTCTTGATGGCACTACCTCTATTGCTGTAACCTCTTCTTTAGTAAAACCCTTGCCATAGTAGAGAAAGTCTCCAACAGTAATATAATCTGCAACTGATTCATCAAGCTCAGTGCACTTTATTGTAATGTGGCGGGCATTGACCGGTCCTACTACATCGCCTGAATCATCTCTTGAAACATACCAGATTCCTCCTACGATGAGCACCAATACCCCCAAAATAACAGCAAGGTCGATAATATTGATAATTCCAAATAATTTACCTTTTTCATCTAATACTTTCATTCTAGCTCCCCGCTCTCAAATTTTATTGTTAAGTAATATACACTTTTGTTTATGTTGAAGTATGCTACTTATCAGGATTTCAAAGTTTTTTCAAATAAAAAACAATGTCCTCTCTTTTTCGATATAACTAAGTTTGTGACAACCACAAAAATACAAAGAGCAATTGATCACTGCGGAATCAATTATATCATTTTTAATAGCATAAAATCAATTTTTGCTTATTCAAATCCAAACTTTATTTTTGCTTATAGCCAAACATATCCCTCTAAAGCCTAAATACGATATTACAGCCACCTAATACCATAAATTCACTGCGACTTTCTTTGAAAAGATTTATCTTGGCAATGCAAATGGCTTTTTCAATGTTTAAACAGTTCCATGTTATGGTTTTCATAGATTACTTTACACTAACTTATTTAGAAATTATATATCTTACCGGTCTAGTCAGTCTTTTTATCTTTTTTTCTTCAACTGCTCTCTTAAGCCATTCATCTACCTGACTTTTTTTAAGTTTAAATATTTCACTTAGCTCTTCACTATTTTTAGGATGTATTAATTCTTTTTCTATATATGGCCAAACTATATTATAAATATCTACTTGAGCATCATTCATATTTGAAACATCGTCTTCCTTTTTATCTTCTTTTATTTCTATACTACTTTCATCTTCCTTAGCTATAATATAATTTTGATGCTTAGCCTTGTTATTTATAAAGCTTTCTATATCCATTTGGATCATAATCTCATTATTATGTGAAGAATTTATTTTTGAATTTATGTATTCAGATATAGAAACTCCTTTATCTGTAAATAAACCAACTTCTATAGGATGTACCCCTTTATTCAATAATTCCTTATTACCTTCTGGAATTTTGTCATCTCTTCTAACAAACATAGGGACCCAGTTGTTTTTTAAATTCTCTATAGCACCAGCCCATGTACCACCTTTGTTATAATCACTAGATACGACTATTGCAGAATTGGACAATGAATAAATATATTTATTTCTACCCATGGCTGTATATACTCTAAAACCAGATTTAGGATTCGTAGCAGACATCAGTAATAAATTCCCGTTTATTATTGCCTTTCTTACTTCTTTAACTTTAATTTTTTGCACCATGCTAGTTGCTATAAAAGAAACAACCTTCCCTTGCAATTTCAATGCTGTTTCTTCAGCTGCACTATCCACACCCTGTGCACCGCCGGAGATTATATTAAAGCCTTCTAACACACATTTTTTTGCTATTGTTTTTGTGAAGTCTAATCCCACTTGATCAATATTTCTAGACCCAACCATAGCAATCCCCTTATTTTCTAGCATCCTTAAGTCGCCACAATAAAACACTATAGGTGGACTATCCTTCTTTAATATACTCTTAAGCCTTTTAGGATAATTTTTTTCTGCTCTTGTGGTTATCTGTATACCTAAATTTCTCAAATTCTCTAATTCGATTCCAAGTTGACCGGCTCGAGATAAAAGGCTATTTAATCTATCTATCTCCTCATTATTCAAATATAGCTCTCTAGCCCAATCTTGTTCCGTTGTTTCAAAAAAACTAGATGGTCTTCTCATAGAAGAGTTCATCAGCTTATCGACCAAAATATTCCACTGCCTTACAGTATATGGTTTAATAGTTTCTTTCTTATAATCTATTGCTAAATTAGAACATATTAATAAAGTAGCCAAACTATCCTTGGTTAGATTTAATATATCCTTCATTAATCTGCCCCTCCTAATTTTGATGTTTTGGCAAGAGCAAAGGGATAAACATTATCTGCTCCTTGTTTTTTTAATAGCATACCACAAATTGTTAGGGTCCACCCTGAATCAACCATATCATCTACTAGTAATACTGCACCATTTGGTATTGGATTATAAACCTCAAACCCTTCCAATGCATTTCTGCTTTGCAGAAAACTATTTTGCATATTCTTTTGTTGTGGGGTGTTTTTTTTCTTTGTTATAACCTCATAATATGGCATACCTAACTCCTTAGCCAATCGCTTAGCAAAGCTTGGAACCAATTCTTTTGTATTTAATGACGGTATAGAAGTTACCCATTTGATTTCATCATCCCTATTCCAATTATATCTTATTAAATTTGCACTTGCCTTTACCAATTCATCCCTAAAATATTTATTTATATATTTATCTTCTTTAACGTATTTCCCCCAACCAGAATCCGCATAATCACACAATATCTTCCCTGTCTGATTCCTCTCTTCGATGGGTATATTTCGTGCTGTTTCTGCTATTACTCCTGCTGGCCATCTTTTTCTAATATGTATATCCGAGTGTTCGCCGCGTATAAACTTTATAGCCTCTATCACATTTTCATCATTTACCTTGCCTGAGAAATATTCTTTTCCAATACAATTCTTACACTTGCCACAGTCTTTTATGTCTATATCATCGAGCTCCTCAGAAATAAACTTCATATAACAACTTTTAAGTCCAACAAATTCCCTCATTTTTTCTAACTCATTATATCTTAATCTTGTTATCTTTTCACTTCGTTCTAAATCCGGTTGCCATTTATTAAGTGTCCTTGTATATATGGTTCCTTCTTTCGATATGATATTATCTATTTCCAATGCTTTTAAACATTTATCAATTCGACCAAGCGTCATATTTAATCTTTTCACAATATCAGCTTTTTTCAGACCTTCTGAAGACTCTTCTATCACATGTAAGACTTCCCCCATCTCTTTTTGTGTTGGGAATGCACTGGAAATAAAATAGTTCTCTATTTCATCATCTTCTTCGCCACTTAAAAGAATAGCATAAGCATTTTCTAACGCCCTTCCTGCCCTGCCGATTTCTTGATAATATCTTATGATTGATCCTGGTCTTTGAAAGTGTATTACAAATCCTATATCTGGCTTATCAAATCCCATACCCAACTTAACTGTTGCAACTAAAGCCTTCACTTCATTATTTAATAATTTTACTTCCCTTTCTTGACTTAATCGTCTATTCTCTTCTTTATCACTAGAAAGATTTGAATGATACTCTAGTACGTTTATACCTTTATGTCTAAGCCACTTAGCAACTTTATTGCAATCTCGGGTAGTAAGACAATATATAATTCCCGAACCCTCCATCGCATTTAAGTTTTCATATAACCACGCAAATCGTTCGGCCTGACTAGACAGCCTAATTGCCTGCAGTCTTAATGAATCTCTTGTCAATGATCCTTTTACAATCCCTAATTTATCTCCAAGTTGGTTACTTATGTCGTCTATTACTCTTTGATTTGCAGTAGCTGTAGTCGCAATTACAGGAACATTTGGTGGAAGACTATTAATTATTCTAACTATTCTCCTATAATCCGGTCTAAAATCATGACCCCAATCTGAAATGCAATGTGCCTCATCAACAACAAACAAACCAATCCCTCCCTTAATGGAAGGTAGTATCCTATTGATAAAATCATCATTTCCCAATCTTTCAGGTGATAATAACAATATATCACAATTACCATTTGCAAGTGAATATTCAACTCTACGCCATTCATCATAGTTGTCGCTATTTATAGTTTCTGCTTTTATTCCAATTTTTGTAGCTGAATCAATCTGATTTCTCATTAATGATAGTAGTGGACTTATTAGTAATGTGGTTCCTCCGCCTTTTTCTCTTAAAAGCTTTGTAGCTATAAAATATACTAAGCTTTTTCCCCACCCAGTCCTTTGCACTACTAAATTTCCTTCATTATTAAGTGCGCCTTCTATTGATTCCCATTGGCCATGATGAAATTTTGCGTCAGGGTCGACCATCATTCTTAATAATTCTAGACCCCTTTGCTTCATGTTTTTTTCCACTTTCAACATCTCCTTTAACACAACTTGTTAAAAATGTCTGCAAGCTTTTTAGTCAACTCCTGTCTCTCGTATTGCGAAACTTTTTGTTTATCAGGATTGAAAGCTTCCTTATCCTGCCTCCAATTATCGTATAAGATTTTAAAGTTTCTAGCCGTTGCTTGTACATCTTCACAATCCGATACTAAACCCGTCTTGGTTTCAGATATAAGCTTTGCGGCTGCACCATTTTCAGGTATCGTGGCAAGAATGGGTTTGTTTGTATTTATATATTCCATTAGCTTTCCAGTATATATTGCATCAGTGCCTTTGCCTAAAATTAATAGCACTGCATCCGAATTCATGAGATTAGAAATACTATCCCTATGAGGCATATATGGAAGAAATTCAACAACATCCTGTAGGTCATAGCCCCTTGCCATCTTCTCTAGGTCCTCTAACTTGAACCTGCCTATAAAACGAAGGCATATGTCTGATAAATCAATAGCTCCCTGGTCTTTAAGCTGCTTAACGGCTGCAAAAACCGTTTCAGGACTTGTGTTTCCATAAATAAGACCAGTATATGTTAATGTGAATTTACTGTTTTTTATATCCCCTACCTGAATACCCTTAAAGTCCTCGACATCAAAGCCATTGGGTATGACATGAAACTTTTGCGCTAAATCAGGGTTGTCCTTAACAGAGTTGTCACGCATAACAGGCGTGTTGATTACAATAGCATCTGAGTATTCAAACACTTGCCTCTCAAGCGCCTTCTCTTTTTTAACTCTATAGGGTAAGTAGTTGTATGCTTTAACGAAGGCATTATTGGTCCATTCATCACGAAAATCTGCAACCCATGGGATATCGGGATACGCTTGTTTAACCTTCAATGCAAGCAAATGAGTGCTAAATGGCTGGGAAGTGGAATATATTAAATCAATATTCTCATCTTTAACTAGATTTATTGCTGTTTTATGAGAAAATATTTCCCACAGCCTCTCGCCATCAGGTATTAAGACTCTACGTCTAATAAGTTTACCTGCAAGATCTAGAGGGGAAAACAATTCTGATAAATCCCATGCACGGGTACGATGTACGTTTGTGTTTTGCGGAATATCCTTTAATAGCGTATCGTCAGTAAGTTGAGCTTTCTTTGCTTGGCGAGTTAATACAACGCCTTTCCACCCGAAGTTTGGTAAATATTTTATGAATTTAACAGTACGCTGTACGCCCGAGCCTCCAATAGGAGGAAATTGATGCGCTATCATAAGAACTTTTTTCATTTTTTCTCCACCTTAGCGTTGATGTGAACTACCCACCACCATGCGTTTTTCAAAGATATTGGTTGAAAATATGCGCTAAAGTGGGGGCTTTATGCTTCAATATGATAATCACATATTACCACCTTTATACATTCAAATCAAACCTTTATCTAATAGAGCTTTGCGATGTAACATACTTGTTACCTTTCACTCCCTCCGTCTTTTGAAATATAGATGTGCACTAACGGAAACTACGCTTCATTTGCAAGAGCTGTATAGTTCGGTTCAGGCAAGCCGAAACTCACAAAAATGCTTTAAAATGCTTTAAAATATTCTAGTTGCATTTTTGCTCAAACAGTCGGCTTGCGGATCTTCGCTCTGACTATACATCTCTAAGCTTCATTCCGCTAATGTTTTCCTTATATTGCACAGCTATATCTCTTGGGTTACCTGTGATATTTTACGTATCACTGTGCAATAACAGTTACTACGGCTACATGAAAAAACCGTAGAGTCACATCTGAACTCTACGGCTTAGAATATTTTATAAGTTTTTTAGAATACCCACTACTCAGCAGGTTCAATATGTATAGGCTCCATCTTAGATATTTTCAGAAGTAAAAAAGGCACGGTTATAACCAAAATGCTAAGTACAGTATAAACAGTTGCCTGCTCCGGCAAATATTGTTTATAAAGATGGTAAAGAGCTAGTAGTAATAATATAATGTTAGCCAAGGAAATAAGTGTACCAATAAAAGGAATAGCACCCAGTATAGCAGTCGCCAAAGCCGCCGCTGGTAAAACTATTTCAAGCTTTGGTATTTCGAAAGTACTAATTTTCATCGACTTTACTAGTATTCCAATTATGTACAATTGTGCGATTGGTATCCAAGCCAACCAAGGCATTTCAACATTTCTACTTTGTGCAAGTTTATAAAGTGCAAAAGAATAGAAAAGATAAATTGCTATACCAAGGATTGCGGTAATAACCGCCACAATAATTGCACCCGCAAAAAACCCAACACCTGCAAGATCACTCATATCCATAAACCTCCCATTTAAAAAATATAATCCAATAATTTCATTTTAAGTTTATACTATTTGTTTACCAAATTCAATCATTTTTTATATAACCATTTGCAATGTCACATATTTACGTACCGCTGCGCCCTATATTGTCGCATACATAAGAGTTTGACACCATATATTATACAGCACATATTTGAAAAGGCATTTTGCGATGCTACTTTTTTAAGCTCCACGGTGCAATATGTTGTGCTTATTCACGGGAGCCTCTCACCGCATATTTTACATCTGATATTTATTATGGTTACACCACAAAAGCATTATAATATATTTATATTCTGTGGTTGAACAATAAATGCCACCAATTATCCTAAACTTGCATATGCAAAAAGTTTTTAGCCAAAATGGATTGATATATTAGCTAATTTGTGTTATGCTTTAGCCGAAGTTTATTTACATCCTTGCACTGAAGGTTAATCCCATCATGCGAGATAGCTAAAAATGTTATGAAGTTGGTGAAATAAAATGAAAGCAACTGCTACAGAAGTTAAGAATAATCTAGGCAAATACCTGAAAATAGCTGAAAAAGAAGATATCGTTATTACAAAGAATGGAAAAGAAATTGCTTGTCTTTCAAAATATGATCCCGATTCAAAGAACAAATATCTTTTATGTGAGTCTTCATCAAAATATTCATCTGGTCCATTCATAGAAGGAACCTATGAGGAATACACCAGGCTTGTGGTGGATAGCCAAAACAGATACGAATATATTAACGGTGTCATATACCTACTAGCCTCACCTACCCATCATCACCAACTAGTGTCTTCACATATCTATGCCACATTCTTCAACTGGTTTAAAGGTAAAGAATGCAAACCATTTTATGCGCCTTATGATGTTCACATCTCCATAGGAAATGAAAAAAACACCGTCCAGCCTGATATACTAGTCATTTGTGATCACGATAAGGTTGATAAAAAAGGAATATACCATGGCATCCCATCCCTAGTTGTTGAAGTGCTGTCTCCTTCCACCAAGGATAAAGACATGATCGCAAAGCTTGAGCTTTATATGAAAGGCGGCATCGGCGAATACTGGATTGTAGATCCGGGAAATCATGAGGTCCTTGTATATACTTTCAGGGATAAAAGCATTGACAGGGTACGGACATTCAAAGGCAAAGATACGGTACATTCTGGGGTTTTTAAAAACCTTAGCGTGGCGCTAAGTGATATTTTTGTAGCTTAAGAAGGATTGCCCTTTAGCGGTTCTGGCTTTCCTATACCGCCATAGCTATTTCTTTGAATACCCTTTAAAAATTATCAAACAAACTCATTTGAGTGTCCTCAGGCATAGGAAACTCCTTGAGATATTCAAATGCTTCTCCTACACTACTTATCACCCCGTGAGCCTTACATTCCGAATGGAATATTTTCATTAATGCATTGTTGTTGTCACTTGTGTTCTCATAGGAATAGCCGTATTTACGATGATATCTTTCGCGTAATCCAGGAAAATGCTCGTCCAGCTTTTTATTAAAATATTCACGGTTACCCTCGCGTAATGTCACACCTATACCAAAACAAATGATACCCTTTACGCCTGCTTCAAAGCAATAATTCAATATCCCTCGCAAATTTTCCTCGGTGTCGTTGATAAATGGCAAAAGCGGTGACAACCACACAACCGTCGAAATACCGTTGTCACGTAGGGTTTTTAGAGTCTCGAATCGTTCTCTTGTGGTGCAAACATTTGGTTCAAGAATTTTACACAAATCCTCGTCATAGGTGGTCAATGTCATCTGCACAACAGCCTTCGACTTCTCGTTGATACTTTTCAGCAAATCCAGATCGCGCAAGATGCGGGTTGACTTAGTGATAAGCGTTGCTCCAAAGCCGTATTTATCTATTATCTCAAGACAATTTCGGGTGAGCCCTAGATTTTCTTCGCAGTGCATATATGGGTCACACATTGAACCAGTGCCAATCATGCACTTCTTGCGCTTTCGGCGGAGGGCGTCCTCCAATAGCCTGGGGGCATTTTGCTTGACCTCAATATCTTCAAAATCATGCTTCATCTGATAACATGTCGAGCGGCTATCACAATAAATACATCCATGTGTACAACCGCGATATATATTCATTCCATTTTTAGAAGATAGGATTCCTTTAGCATTAACAAAGTGCATGGTTATTTCCTCGTTGTTTTCATTAAAAATTAAACCTCGATCCATTTAATAAATGCAGTTTTATCATTGCTGTTGAAACCACATTTTTCGTAAAATTTCATTATGCTTTCATCTTTAGCCCCGGTAAGCAGCATGATTTTATAACATCCTCTGCCCTCAGCAATCTCAATCGCTCTTTGCATAATAGCCTGAGCATATCCTCGGCATCTATAATCCTTATGCGTTACGACATTTTCAATCAAGGCATAAGGCCTCCTACCGCGTGTTAGATTTTTTATTACTATAACAGTCACACTGGATATGATTTTACCTTCAATTTCTCCAATTAAAATATGATAGTTCTCATCAGCAACTATTTTATTCCAGAGTGAATCTAGTTCTGGTGTTTCCGCCAGTTTTTCGCTTTCATGTAAGTACAGGTACAAATCCTGCAATCCATCAAGATCTGATTTCTTAACCTCTCGAATTAGCATAGTTCATCACTCACTTATCAAAATCTTTGTACAGCAGACTTGGCTGTATATAGCATCTCAAGTTCAATCTATATTCCACTCGAAAATATTTTCAAACCGTTGCCCTTCTTTATAAAGATCATGCCACTCTGGTATTGAGGCTGTTCGGATGAGCTTCGCCCCAAGCTTTTCACAAGTGCGCTTGGATGCAATGTTGATGTAGTTATTGGTAAACAAAAGTGGTATATAGAAAAACCTTCCATGTACCATCCATTATATATTATTCAATTACTGCTTTTCAACTTAAATACAAACTCATAAAACACAGAACCGTCCCCTGTCTCAACCTGACCTGTTGTGGTTTTTTAGCTTGCTATGATATAATTAATTGTTGCTTTATTGCTTGTGATAAAGGCAGAGGATGGTTCTGGAAATAAGACGGGGGCCAGTTCTGTGTCTTGGCGGTAAGCTAGATGGCGGATAAGGCAGACAAAGCGGTACGACATGGGAGCAGGCGATAAGCCATAGAACCATCCCCTGTCTAACCTGACTAACGAGAGGGCTGATACAATGAAGAAACATTCATACGACATTATTATAATTGGCTGTGGTACAGCCGGTATTTTTGCAGGATATGAGCTTAATAATCTTA
>DASRMZ010000154.1:0-34310 GCA_035647675.1 Thermoclostridium sp.
AAGAAGGAAAATATATTATTCTGCATAGATTTCGATAGCACTAATTGCGGATTGGATATGAATTTCTATTTTATTATCTGCATTTTCATAATTTTCAGAAATATATACATCATCGTGCTTGGTCAATTCTATATTATGAAATGATAGATTTGAAAAGACATTTTCTGATTTTATCATGCAACCACTATTTTCTGGGATATAAATATCAAGAGAGGTAGCACCTGCTTGAATATTCATAACTGTGTGGACTTGTTGCTCCCCAATAGAAAGTTCAAGGGCACCCGCACCTAGTTTTAAGTTAAGGTACTCAAGAGGTATTTTACTAAAATCTATTTTACCATCCACTACAGCCAAATTAGCATCAACACCCCATGGTATCAAAGGGTTTAGCTCAAGTTTAAAATCCCTTGAAATATCATTATTTTTATATTCATCATGTGTATACCTTAGTACCGCTTCCTGCTTACCACCTGAGAGCTTTTGCTCAATATATTCATGTGCAATATTATCAATACTTGTATGCATTTTTACAAGCTGATCATCCGACCCCTTTTCGATATTGAGCCTTACAGCGCCAAGATTCAAGGTTAGTTTACCTTCTTCATTCTCTTTATCAAAGGGAATTTCCTCTGTACTTGGGATTTTACTAATTTGTGTTACATATTTATTTGCATTATCTGTTATGTGCTTAGTAATGTTTGATGATTTATTTTCATTAGATACGCCAATTGCTACAAATAGTGCAAAGGTTATAACCCATACTCCCACTGAAACATACTTGTATTTGCTTGCCATTAAGGAAAGACCTATCGCAATTAATAGAACAGGCCAAAGCTTCCGTAAGGATTCCACCCAGTTTATGTTTATTGCTCCACTTAAGTCAATAATCCACATTATACCTATAAGAACTAAAACCAAACCTAAGGTGTTTCTTCTTTTCATTCGGAAATCCCCCTGCTTCTATATATAAGTACTGCACCAAATACCACAAGCGCTACAGGAATAAAGTATCTAAGTTCGCGCCAGCTAAAGTCAAATAGTAGTTTAGCCAGTGAAAGCATTCCGATTATAATAAGCGAAATACCAATGAACAAACGGGTATTTTCAGGATTGGATTCATTAGATTCGGGATTTTCATCCATACCATCATACGCTTTACTTTTAAAATCCTTATCCGAAGGAATTATTAAGACGAACAGAATATAAACAATTATTCCAGGTAAAAGTCCAGTTGCTAGAATTGCAACTACTGCCAAAAACCGCAAAAGCCCAGTTTCAACTTGAGCAAACTGTGCAAGTCCTGAACAAACTCCTCCGAAAATCCGATCGCTAGTATTGCGGAACAATTTTCTTCGCATTATATCACCTCATCAACAATGTCGTTCTATCTGCAAATACGATAAGGTTTGTTAATTGTCTGAAAAAAAGTAAAACTCATAAATAATATTTACTTCCTTTCTTCCCACTCCATAATCCGAGATGCAATTTCAGAAAAAACTGGTGCAGCTGAAGTTCCTCCTCCTGTTCCATCCTCTACAAAAACACACATAGCATACTGTGGTTCAATATATGGAAAATATCCAGTAAACCAAGCATGTATTATAGGACGATCCTCATTAAACATTCCAGTCTCAGCGCTACCAGTTTTCCCAGCAGAACCACCATATCCCCCTATATCCGCTCTCTGTCCTGTTCCATTTTCCACAGTTGCTTCCATCATCTCCATAAGGCTCAAAGCTGTTTCTCGTGAAATAACCCTATCCCATTCCCTTTTTTTTAAATCTCTTATAATATCCCCTTCATTATTTACAATGCAATCAACTATATTAAAATTATGGCGAATACCACCGTTTGCAATTATTGAAGCCATACTTGCAGCCTGTAAAGGCGTCACAAGAACTCTTCCCTGTCCCATAGCAAAATTAGCTATATTGCCATCCCCTGCTAAATCCACAGTTGTAGGGAGTAACCCCTCAAATTCAGGAATTAGCTGTTCACTAATACCTGTTATAGTACCCAAACCAAATTTTTCTGCCATATCCAGCATTTTGCTTTTTCCAAGCTGGATACCCAGTTGTATAAAATAGCTATTACAGGACTGTGCAAAGCCCGTCATTAAATCAACATCACCATGACCCTCAGTACCATAATTCCAGCATTTGAAAAGCTGATCACCGATCATTGTGTATCCAGGGCAATTATATGTCATGCTACAATTAAAACCAGACTCAAGGGCGCTAGCTGCAGTTATTATTTTAAATATTGATCCTGGAGTATACCCGGCAATGGCCCTATTGAAAAGTGGTTGCCCCTCATCATTAAGTGACTGTGAGATATCAGAGGGATTAAAACCCGGACGACTTGCAAGCACCAACACATCACCGTTTAAAATATCAACAATTGCTACCGCACCATAAACAACCATATTATCCATTACTTCCTCTGCTAGTTTTTGCATATGATAATCAATGGTTAGCTTAACACCTAAGGGTTCATTTGCTTTGTTTTTTTTGATTTGATATCCATATTCATTAAGAAAGTTCTCTTTTGCATCGGTAGTGGCTAATGCATACACAGAATTTTCAGAGTATAAAATATTCTGATAAGCTGCCTCTATACCCGCCATTCCATGAGTACCAGTTTCATCTGTATACCCTACCAGATGAGCTGCTGGCATGGAATAGTCAGTCCTCTTTCTTCTTTCAATAATGGATAATCCTTGGATTGGGTTTTGGATAAACTGCTCAGCTATTTGCTCATTTACCTGATATATTATAGGTGATGCGTTATAGGTTGAAAAATTTATAAAATCTTCAGGCTCAGTGTTTAGTGCAAGGGCAACTGCATCCCAAGTTTGCTTGTCCCTCGGAAATATAGCAGGTTGTATTACTGCTACAAATTCGTTACCCCTATCAGTAAACGATATCATATTTCGATCATAGACCTGACCTCTTTTTTGGTATACCGTTGTCATTCGACTTCTTTGCCTGAATGCTGCAGATGAATATATATCGTATTCAGTAACCTGCAATTTGTATAATCTAAATCCTAGAGCTACCATTAGAACGGTAACAACAAACAATATTAGTCTTACTCTACCCTTGTACTTGTACAATAAAAAACACCCTTATCTAATTACTATATATCCTTTTAATTATCCCAGATAAAGGTGTTTTTTATACATTTTTGTTTTTTCTATATCAAGCTTAATCTGTTTTATTAAATCCTCACGTGTTTCAAATTTTCTTTCATTTCTAAGTTTTTTAAGGAAAAAAACTTCAATATTCTCACCGTATAGTTCATCTGTAAATCCTATCATATGTGTTTCAAGCGTTATCTTATCAATATCAGTTACAGTAGGGCATTTTCCTATGTTTGTAACACTACTATACCAATGATCTTGGTATAGAGTCCTGGTTATATATACACCACAAGCAGGCATAACAAGATAATCCTCAGGCAGCATGTTTGCCGTAGGAAAACCCATTGTCCGACCCTGCTTCCTACCATGAATAACCTTTCCTGGTATGGAAAAATGTTTCCCAAGCAGTTCAAATGCTTTTTCCATTTGTCCTTTCATTATACATTGACGTATTGATGTACTGCTTACCACTTCACCCCTGATCTGAACAGGTGGAATTACAATTACCTCAAAGCCATATTTCTTACCCATCTTTTTAAGTAATAAAGTATCGCCTTTGCCCATATAGCCGAATCGATAATTAAAACCAACTACAACAAGCTTTGCTCTCAACTTTTTGCATAAAATATTTTCAATAAAAGATTCTGGGGTCATTCTTGAAAATTCCTCGTCGAATTCTTGGAAAAACAAAGCATCAATCCCCGTCTTTTCAAGAACCTTTGCTTTATGCTCCGTTGTCATGAGCAATGGAGTAAAAAGTTTTTTCCTTAAAATATGTTTAGGGTGTTTTTTAAATGTATAAATAACAGAATGAAGATCATGAATATGGCACTCGCTTAATAAAGTGTTGATAAGAGCCATATGCCCACGATGCAGGCCATCAAAGCTGCCAAGTCCTACACCACAACATCTTGAATCTTCAAATGTAAACCCATTTTCATAAATATTCACAAATATTCCCTACCTTAATTACCATTTTGCAATTTAAATATTTTAAATACCACAATATACTATGGTATGCATAAAAGCATAGCACCGCATATTATAAAGCTAATATTTATTTAAGTTATATCACAAAAGCCTTTTAAATTTACTTATAATATTTAATAAACTAAGAAATTATTTGAAATAAAAAGCTTGCTGGCCCTTATTTTTTTCCTATCACCATCGCAGAAAACCTTGCCTAATCCTATAAATGTGCCATCTTCAAAATAAACCCTCGCTGTTTTATCCACCTCTAACAAATTGTGTTCCTCCAGAGAAACAAATGCACCATTTAAGAATTTTTTTGTCATATCCCTGTCAATAACTACACGTTTATAATTTAAAAATAGTAAATCCACAGACTTTAAAATCGAAGATAGTGCTCCTTCTTCTTGTCTTTTTTTTACTTCCTCAAGTGTTACCCCATCGGTAATAGAAAAATCACCCACTCTTGTACGCACTAAAAATGACATGTGAGCACCACATCCAAGCTTTTGCCCAATATCATGACACAGTGTACGTATGTATGTACCCTTTGAGCAATCAGCATCGAATCTTACAGATGTTATATCTTTATTTTTTTTGATTTCAAGAGTATCAATTTTTGATATATAAACATCTCTCGGATTACGTTCAACTTCAATCCCTTGCCTTGCAAGGTCATACAACCTTTGCCCTTTTATCCTTATTGCCGAATACATTGGTGGAATCTGGGCATATTCTCCAACAAATGTGTTTATAGTATTAACAATTGTAGTGTCATCTACTTCAACTTTAACCTCATTTATTGTCTTGCCTTCTGCATCCTGTGTGTCGGTAGTTAAGCCTAATACCATTTCTGTGCGATAGGATTTATCAAAGTCCTGAAACCAGTCTATCGATTTAGTAGCTTTTCCTATACAAACAGGAAGAAGACCGCATGCGGCTGGATCCAATGTCCCTGCATGTCCGATCTTCTTTATTTTTAAGAGTCCTCTAAGATAGGATACCACATCGAAGGATGTCATATCAGGAGGCTTAATAACTAGTAGTATACCATCCATATTATAATACCTTTTCTATTTCTCCCAAAACTTTATTTATAGTATCATGAAGATTACCTTCCGAAGAAAAACCCGCAGCCCTTTTATGACCACCACCGGAGAAAACAGAGGCTATCTGAGCAACGTCAACATATTCATTAGCACGAAGACTTCCTTTAAAAATATTTTTAGTCTCCTCCCTTAAAAACACTGAAACTTCGACACCTTCGAGGTTTCTCCCCACATTCACCAAACCTTCAAAATCATCGGTTTGAGCATCAGCTGATTTTATATCATCATATAAAAGATAGGAAACGGCAACTTTGCCATCAAAATGCATGTTCATATTTTGTAATGCATTTTTTAGGAGTAGTAGCTTTGAATATGAAACAGTATCAAATACTCTTTTAATGATTTCCGCAAAAGGCACATCCTTAGATAATAAATCTGCAGTGATGGTATGGGTCTCAGGGGTAGTATTACTATACCTAAACCCCCCTGTATCAGTTACAATTGCAGTATAAAGATTAATAGCAATATCACGAGTTATCTCTAAATCCAAAGCTTTTATCAAATTGTATACCATTTCACCTGTTGCAGAAGCTTTTTTATTAATCCATAACCCGTCTGCCTGCATATTATTAGTTGAATGGTGATCAATTGTAATGGTTTTTTGTGCACATGAATAAATATCAGCGCGTTTTCCTAAACGAATCATATCACTTGTGTCTAAGCAAATACAAAGTTCGAACTTTTCATCTTTATATTCTGAAATAAATTTCTGTCCCGGCAAATAGCTCAATGTTTGAGGTATGGGTTCTTCAAGAAAAACTGATACATCTTTATCCAAGTTCTCCAAAGCAAATGCAAGACCAAAAGAAGAACCCAAAGCATCACCATCAGCTGATGTATGGGTTAAAATAGCTATTTGATTTGCATTTAATATAAGGTCAACTATATTTTTCAATATGTCAATCCTCTCATTCTTTTTCGGGGTGTAAGGTCTTATCAATAAGAGCATTAATATACATACCCCGCTCAATGGAATCATCTTCTTCAAAAATAATCTCAGGTGTGTAACGAAGCTGAATTCTTTGCCCTATCTCTCGCCTTACAAATCCAGCTGCTCCCCTAAGCGCAATCATGGCATTTTTCTTTACTTCATCGGTATCAAAAATACTAATATAAACCTTTGCGTAACGCAAATCGCCTGTAACATTTACACTAGTCACAGAAATCAATTCTGGAATTCGGGGATCCTTAATATTAAACCTAATAATATCGGATATTTCCTTTTTCATTTCTCCAGCTATTCTATCTGTTCTATCCATTACATCACATCCTGCCTAAGAAATTGTGTTTAATGCCTCTCTATTTCTACCATTCTAAATGCCTCTACGACATCTCCTACTTTAATATCGTTAAATCTGTCAACCAATACACCACACTCATAACCCTGTAATACCTCGCGAACGTCGTCCTTAAACCTTTTCAGTGAAGCTAATTTACCTTCAAAAACAACAATTCCGTCACGTACTACTCTTATATCTGAATTACGATTTATCTTACCATCAGTAACATATCCACCGCCAATAGTCCCAACACTTGAAGCCTTAAATGTCTGTCGAATGTCCACATGACCATCAACAACCTCTTTAAACTCTGGATCTAGAAGGCCCTTCATAGCTTTTTCAATATCCTCTATGGCACTGTATATTACTCTGTACAAGCGTAGATCAACTCCAGCATCCTGCGCAGCTTCAATAATATTCTGTGGTGGTCTAACATTAAAGCCAATAATTATTGCATTGGAAACACTTGCTAAGGTAACATCGGCTTCATTAATTGATCCAACTCCGCCATGTATAACCTGCACATTTACTTCCTCATTGCTTAGCCTTTCAACAGATTGCTTTACCGCTTCAACAGAGCCCTGTACATCAGCCTTTACTATAATATTAAGATCCTTAACTTCGCCTTCTTGTATTTTACTAAATAGGTCATCCAAGGTAACAACTGTTCTCGCTGCTCCTATTGTTTGTTCACGCTGCTCGGACCTACGTTTACTAATAAGGTGTCTTGCAGTTTTTTCATCAGAAACAGAGTAAAATATATCGCCAGCTTCTGGAACCTCATCCAGTCCAATTATTTCAATTGGTGTAGAAGGTCCTGCATTTTCTAGCTTTTGCCCATTTTCATCAGTCATTGCCCGAATTCGACCAAATGTTGTACCTGAAATTATAGAATCCCCAGCGTACAAAGTGCCTCGTTGTACAAGGACGGTAGCTACTGGACCACGCCCCTTATCCAATTTAGCTTCGATAACAATACCCTTTGCCTGCCTACTTGGGTTTGCTTTAAGCTCAAGCATGTCAGCAGTCAATATAACCATTTCTAGTAGTTGGTCAATATTTTCTCCAGATTTAGCAGAGACAGGTACCGCAATAATATCTCCACCCCACTCTTCTATTACTAGACCGTGCTCTGTTAGCTGCTGCTTTATTCTATCGGGGTTTGCATCGCTTTTATCCATTTTGTTTATTGCAATAATAACACTAATATTTGCAGCCTTTGCATGGTTAATAGCTTCTATTGTTTGAGGCATTACTCCATCATCGGCAGCAACAACCAAGATAGCAATATCTGTTGATTGGGCACCACGTGCTCGCATGGATGTAAATGCTTCATGGCCTGGTGTGTCCAAGAATGTTATACTTCTTCCGTTTACATCCACCTTATATGCTCCAATATGTTGGGTGATTCCTCCAGCTTCCTTATCTGCAACACGAGTCTTACGTATAGCATCTAGAAGGGATGTTTTCCCATGGTCAACATGACCCATTACCACAACAACAGGTGCTCTATCTACAAGTTCCTCAGGGCTATCTTCCTGTTCATCAAACAAGATGTCTTCATCACTGACTACAACTTCTTTTTTAACGGCTATTCCAAATTCATCCCCAATTATAACAGCTGTATCAAAATCAAGCTCCTGATTGAGTGTTGCCATAACACCTAATTTCATTAGCTTTTTTATAACCTCTGCTGATGTTTTCTTTAATGATTCGGCAAGGTTTTTAACTGTAACCACTTCAGGTATTGTGATCTCTGTAAGAACAGCTTTAGGTGGAATATGTTTTTCCTTCCTTTTGGGTCTTTCTCTCTTTGGCTTAACTTTTTCTGCATAAAACTCATTTAATATAAATTCATCAGAATACATATCTGACACATTTGCTGTATGCCCTACAGGCAAAGTCCTTCTATGCTTTGGCTTATCCTTCGCACCAACACTAGTAGTAGAAAACTTTGGAGCGCCTTTCTTTGGTTGTTCTTTTTTAGCATCACGCTTAAACCCTTTTTCCGCAGCTGCAGAACGTCTTTCACCACGAATATTAGTTTTCTCTTCAACCTGACCAGGTGCAAGGTTTGCCTTTGGTATAACAAGAGGTTTATTCGCAGCATCTTGCCTTACATTGCTTTTTCCAGCAACACCATACTCGTTTTGCCTTGGGAATCTATCTTTATTTTGATTAAAATCGCTTCTTTTCTTTTGCATTTCACCACTGCGTCTTGGTTGACTTGCTGGTTGACGACTCGGTCTTACTTGCTGATCTTTGTTAGAGCCTTGAGCAGGCCTATCGCTTCTTTTTTGTGTCTTCTTTATATCCTGCCCTGGAGCCCCTACTACATTGCTCTTTTTTTGATTAGCACCTTGAGTCGGAATACTTTTTGCTGGCTCTTTGTCTTGACTACCTGCTTGTTCAGCTTTTCTTACTTTTTCAGAAACCTTTGCAGTAGTTTCTTCTTTATCCTTTTGAACAGCCTTCTTTTCGCTAGTAGCATCTTCTTGGGTCTGTTGTATGTTTGTTTTCTGCATATCTCTTTGCATATATTCTTCTTTTTTCTCCGCTTCCGCAGGTACTGTCTCCTTTTGAATGCCATCTATTATACTATCTTTTGTATTCTTTTTAGTTTCAACCATTATCTTGCTGTTATCTTCTTCCTTTGCTTCCTGTTCTTTCTTTACATCCACCGGCTCTTTTGCCTTGCTAGCTGCTTTATCCTCGGGTTTTACTTCTGTTTCTATTTCCTTATTTTCATCCACATCATCAGTTAAGGAACGCTTTTCCCATTCTTCTTTTGATGCAACTTTTTTAATGCTTAATATATTATCTACCGGTTTTCTCACTCTATCACTTCTTGGACTAATGCCCACTATGCCATCATCACTAACATTTGGTGTGACTTTCTTTTCTTTTTTCTGTACGGTTTCAACCTTTTTTTCTTTCGCTTTTTGTGGGTCAGCGCTTTTTTTCGAATCACTTTGTTTCTTCTTTGTGTTGCCGCCAGCTGCTACGTTTTGCTTTTTGTTGGAACTAATTACGTCATCATTTCCTCTTTGTAAACCACTCATTAATCCATCAGTACTACTAGAGGTACGTACGTAATTTTTTCTACCCTTCTTCTTTTTTTCTTTATTAGCATCAGCACTATAATCATCATCATGAATAATAATCTCAGTCTTTCTAATGATTCTAGGGATTGATTTCCTAACAAGCTGACTTTCTTGCTTCTCTGCCGGCTCGGTGTTAGTTCCTTCATCAGAGCCAGATACTAATGTTCTGTTTACGACACCGATATGCTTGTATAATCGGTCAATTTGATCATCATCCACCAAACTCATATGGCTTTTAGCTTCTATATTGATCTCTTTCATTTTTTCCATAAGCCTTTTGCTGGTAGTATTTAACTCCTTGGCCAGTTCGAATACTCTTTTACTCAATCAGCCCACCCCCGTGTTTATTTTTGTTTTCAATTATCAACTCAATAAGTTTTTGTGAAAAGCCTTCATCAGTGATTGCAATAACAGAACGTATGTCCTTTCCTATGCTTTTCCCAAGCTTCTCTTTATCACCAAATTGTAAAAAATGAACTCCATTATAAGAACAGTCATCAGTAAATTTTTTAACAGTGTTAGAGGACGCATCCTCAGAAACAATAACCAAAGACGCCTTATTAGATTTTATGATCCTTTCACAGCTTTGCTCACCAGAAGTCAGTTTACCTGCTTTCATAGCAAGACCAATAAAACGATAAATATTATCCGTCAATATTTTCCTCCAATTGTTTTTGTATTTGTTCATAAGTCTCAATGGGAATATTCATTTTAAACTCCCTGCTTAGCGCTTTGGTTTTAATTGCTTTATTAAAACAGGCAGGATCAATACAAATATAAGCGCCTCGTCCATTCTTCTTGCCTGTTCTATCCAGAAATATCTCACCATCAGGGCTTTTAACCACACGAATCAATTCTTTTTTCCCTTTCATGGTATTGCATGATACACACTTTCTCATAGGGACCTTTCTTTGCTTCATCCTACCTATCACCTACCTTAAAATAACACATATCGTTATCTTCTTCAATTGTACAAACCATTCCGCTTATATTTCGGGCTCTTCACTTGACTCAATATCATCAACTAATTCATCATCCGATTCGCCATCTGATTCGCCATCCGATTCGCCATCTGTGTTTTCATCAATAAGTAATTCTTCCGAAAGTAATTCTTCAAATTCATCATTTGCATCATTATCAATAAACGAGCCCTCAGATTCATCACTAGTAGTATTATCGATAAAAAGGCCTTCAACAGATTCGTCGCTAGCATCATTATCAATAAATAGGCTTTCAGCCACATTGGCTACTTTATTCTCAGCTTCTGTTTCAAACAACCCTATTTCTGGTTCTTCTGAAAACAACTGCTGTTCAATATGTGCCCTTAACTGAGATTCGCTCTTTATATCAATTTTCCAACCTGTAAGCTTCGCAGCAAGCCTTGCATTTTGACCTTCTTTACCGATGGCAAGTGAGAGCTGAAAATCCGGAACAATAACCCTTGCTACCTTTTGCTCATCATCAGTATCAACGCGAACTACCTTAGCCGGACTTAAGCTGCTTGCAATATATTCCTGTGGATTGCTACTCCACTTTATCACATCTATCATTTCACCCTTTAGCTCGTCGACTATTGCACGAATACGGCTCCCTTTTTGGCCTACACAAGCTCCTACAGGATCAACATTTTCATTTTTAGAGAATATTGCTATTTTGCTTCTTGAACCCGCTTCTCGAGTAATATTTTTAACCTCTACCGTTCCATCATGGATTTCTGGCACCTCAAGCTCCAACAATCTTTTTACAAGATTGGGATGGGTCCTAGAAATAAAAATTTGCGGACTTTTGTTTGTCTTTTTTACATTTATAACATACGCTTTAATTCTCTCATGAATATTATATTTTTCGCCGGCAATTTGCTCGCTAGGTGGTAAAATTGCCTCGGCACGACCCAAGTCAACAATAACATTCCTTCGATCAAACCGACTAACAACACCAGTAACAATGTCATCTTCTTTGTTTGCAAACTCTTCAAAAATGAGTTCACGTTCTGCCTCTCGTATACGCTGCACAACAACCTGTTTCGCTGTTTGAGCAGCAATTCTTCCAAACTTACGTGGAGTAACTTCAACCTCAACTACATCTCCAATTTCAAACCCTGGATCGAATTGACTTGCTTGTTCCAATGAAATTTCAGTTGATAGTTCTTTTACCTCGTCAACAATATTTTTCAAGGCAAACACTTGGACGTCACCTGTAAGCCTGTCAATATAGACCTCCACATTCGTTGCTGAACCGAAGTTTCTTCTATATGCTGTAACTAAGGCAACTTCAATCGCATCAATAAGAATTTCCTTACCAATGCCTCTTTCTTTCTCAATTTGTTCTAATGCTTGAATTAATTCAGCACTCATTGCTTAAGCCTCCCTAATTATGAACCTAGTTTAACATTACATTATAAATGAACAAAACTCTGCTATATTAAAATAGTTCTATTTATTTTTGATATATCTTTTAATTGAAATATTTCCCTGTCTTCACCATTAAGTAGAATGGTTACCGTCTCACCATTATATTTTTCAAGTATACCCTCTACTGTTTTATTACCGTTAGTTGCTTTATAAAAATTGACTTTTACATTCTCGCCTATCGCTTTTTCAAAGTCTCTGTCATTTTTAAAAGGTCGCTCAACCCCTGGTGAAGATACTTCAAAGAAATAAGCCTGAGAAATTGGATCTATCTCATCAAGTTTCTTGCCCAATGGTCTACTTACTGATTCACAATCATCCAGTGTAATCCCACCGTCTTTATCAATATATACTCTTAAATACCAATTGGTACCTTCACGTACATATTCTATGTCCACCAACTCAAGACCAAGTTCTTCAACAATCGGTCTGGCTATCCCCTCTACTATGTCCAACATTTTATTATTTGCCATTTGCATAAACCTCCATAACTTAACCATGGTATTCACCAAGTATGTAAATACGAAATCAACTATAGTAATATGTAAGTTACAGTATTTCATAACAAAGGATTTGACAAAGTCAAATCCTAATAATAACACTTACTAAAAAGTATAACGCTAAAGGATAACAAAAACACTACACAATAAAATGCTCCTGTAAAATCACTTTCATAAGTAGTTAATCCTACTGCCTGTTGAAATCTACAGATTCAATAGTATGTATGTTTATGGCTGTCTGTATACTTTACAACAATAAAACTAAAATGCTTAAGGAAAACTATAAAAGCTTTAGGTAAAAACGTAAAGAGTGGGAATCACCCACTCTTTATGTCAAAGTAAATCGCTTTAAAAACAATCATATTATACCATGAAATATTGTGCAATGCAAACATTTTTCAAAAAAGGGGGATAGTGAAGGTTGCATAGTTACTGTTCACTTTATTTGTATTTTGAAATGCAGCTGTGCACTAACAGAAACTATGCTTCATTTACAAATTTAACTGCTTTACATCTTTTTGGTAATTCCCTTATGGAGCCTGTCTTAGCTTTTCCAGACTGTTTGTTTTAAAAAAATGTTAAGTGTTGTACAATTTATTGCATTGGCTCATTGAATGGGCGGCTGTAGAACCTGTACAAAGTATTCCTCGTATGTAATATCTCTTTCATAAATGTCACTTGCAATCTCTATACCCAGGTATCTTAAATGCCATGGCTCATATTTGTATCCAGTTATATGTTCTTTTCCTTTTGGATACCTAATAATAAAACCATATTTATGAGCGTTCTCTCTATACCACAGCCATTCTTCCGTTTGTTCAACATCATAATCGTTTATGACAACATCAACAGCTAAACCAGTGTGATGTTCACTATGTCCACCTCTTGCATTTAAACCATCAACATCTTCTATGGTGCGGCCACTGTCCACTGCGTTATTCCAAATCCAATGCTGTGTTGGAATGCTTCTATAAGTGCCGTATGCTCTAATATCCAGTCCAAGCTGCTTGCCATCGTCATACATTTTACTAAACGCTTCTAAAGCTGGTTTCTGAAGATGCTGCTCCCCCCTACCCTGTGCACACATGGAAGAGTCTATCTGAACTAACTCTGGTACAAAGTCATCAGGAAGCTTGTTATACTTGTTTACTAAAACAGTTATGTCATGCCCGTTGCCAATATTACTAATACTTTCATAAAAATCATAGTTCAAACCAATGTTTACATATGTAATAGCCTTCTCGTAAGATAAATCTGGATTTTGTTTTTTATAATCAATGTACTTATCAATGTATTCTTCTTTAAAATATGGTAAACCTGAATATAAAGCTAATTCTTCACTTTCTGTTAATTCTTCAGCTAAAATCTTCTCAGGTAGCTGTTCTTCCTTTTCATAGGGTTGCTCTTCCTTGTGAATACCATTAGAAATTATACTTAAGGTTGGCAAAGGTTGTTCAGCTTCGTTGCCACTAATTACTTCGTTGCCATTAATCTTATCATTATTTTTTATATCATTTTCGTTTCGATTATAGTAACAGCTATAAAAAGTAAGTATTATGGCAAGAAAAATGTTAATTGTCATAATAGTATAAATTCTACGCCTTAAAAGCCTTTTTTTCATGATAAGAACCTCCAAATAAGATAGCCATATTATAACTCTATCAAGGCAATTTATCAATCTACGTAGAATGAAAGACTCGAAATGACAACGGGGTGTCGTGTGAACTGTAACTACTGACCAGTTGAATTTTGTTGAAGTTGTACAGCGGTATGCAAAACATTTTACACCACCATATGCTCTATTCTTTGGCATATAGCTGTGCAATATGTGGCTACAAAGCTTAATTCATAACCACATATATTGCACAGTATAAACACAAAAGAACCACTCTCTGTGTGTTGTTATTATTCTACATTCTTGTTTTCCATCACAGCCCTGTTTAATGCGCATATTATTGCCTCAAAGGAAGCTGTGGTGGTATTTCTATCCTGCCCTACGCCAAAAACGCTTTTTCTTCCACCGTTTGCCAATTGTATATACGCTACAGCCTCTGCATCCGCTCCACTTGAAAGGGCATGTTCAAAATAAGCTTCAAAGCAATACTTTGCAGCACTTGTGCTTTTCAATGCATCAAAGAATGCAGAAATCGGTCCATTTCCTTCTCCTGATAATTCAAAAAGCTCGTCATTCCTTAATATTTGGGTGCTTACATTTACTTTCCCACTCCGACTTTCAACATGGTATTCGGAAAGCTTATAAGGTCCCTTTACATTTAGGTAATTATGCGTGAAAGCATCCATAATTTCATTTGCAGACAGCTCTTTACCTGATTCATCAGATCTCTGCTTTATTATACTGCCAAACTCAGGCTGCATTGCTTTGGGTAAATGATAACCAAACTCGTTCTCCATAATAAATGCTACGCCACCCTTGCCAGACTGACTATTTATACGGATAATTGCTTCGTATTCTCTTCCTATATCTGTTGGATCAATCGCAAGGTACGGAACATCCCAGCACTTAGGCTTTTTCTCTTTTAAATACTTTAGACCTTTATTTATCGCATCTTGGTGTGAACCAGAAAAAGCGGTGAAAACCAATTGTCCAGCATAGGGATGTCTTTCATGAACTCTCATATCAGTACACTCTTCATAAATATCAATAATTGAATTTATATCATAAATGTCTAGCTCGGGATCTATACCTTGGGAATAAAGGTTTAATGCAACATTAATTATATCAAGGTTGCCTGTCCTTTCACCATTGCCAAAAAGAGTACCCTCAACACGATCTGCGCCTGCAAGCATTGCCAATTCACTTGCTGCTACTCCAGTACCACGATCATTATGAGTATGAATACTGATAATAACACTATCTCTGCAGCTGATATTTCTACAGAACCATTCAATTTGGTCTGCATATACGTTTGGTGTTGTCATCTCTACAGTTGCAGGAAGGTTAATTATAGCCTTTTTCTGTGGTGTTGGCTGGTATACCTCCATCACAGCTTCACATATTTCAAGTGCGAAATCCATCTCTGTACCTGTAAAGCTTTCAGGTGAATACTCAAAACCAATATCTGTGTCGCAACTTTCACTTAACTGCTTAATCAATTTAGTTCCTTCTATCGCAATACGGATAATTTCAGGTTTATCCTTTTTAAATACAATTCTTCTTTGCTGCTCAGATGTTGAATTGTACAAATGTACTATTGCATCTTTTGCTCCCTCAATTGATTCAAAAGTTCTTCTTATCAAATGCTCTCTAGACTGTGTTAGAACTTGAATGATAGTATCATCTTCCAAATAATTATCTTCTATTATTTTACGAACAAAGTTGAAGTCTGTGTTTGAGGCTGATGGAAACGCTACCTCTATCTCCTTAAAGCCAATTCCCTTTAGTAGATTAAACATTTTCAATTTTTTCTCAACATCCATCGGTACGGGTAAAGCCTGATTCCCGTCTCTTAGGTCCACACTACACCATATAGGTGCCTTTTGTATGGTATTATTAGGCCAAGTTCTATCCTTCAACATAAATGGTTCCTGCTTCTTATATCTTTCTGATTTCATTTCCCCAACCTCCTGAGCACTATTTTTGAAATAAAAAAAGCCCCCTTCTCTATAAAGAGACGGAAGACCCGCGGTACCACCCTTTTTTATTCCTTTCGGAATACACTTAACCAGAAACCGGAAAATACACCACTGATATTTTAGACTTAAGAATGTTCCTAATAAAAAACCTTCGTCAAAGAGACGAAGGATGTATGAACCACTCTTTTAAAGCCAGATACAGGTGTAATTGACCGATATCCTGCCCCTATAACGATGGGCTTCCGTCCTTTCCTACTCTACATTTCAGAAGGCAACTCCAAGGAGAGTTCAATATCATTCACCTGTTGCTTTGCACCAACCAGCAACTCTCTAAAAGGCTCTGGATATCTACTATTCCTCTTCACAGTTTTTAAATATTTATAAAATCATAACATGAAAACAAGCTTGCTGTCAAGTTTTATTTTTTACCCTTTTTCTCTACATGTGTTACAGCTCCATCACTTTTACAATCAGATCAGAAAAACTATTATCTCCTAATATAAGGGCATAGTTTAGAAAAAGTACTTCTTGTATTTTATTGTCATCTATAAGCTTAAAAATATTTTTATTATACTGCCTGGGATCTACAACATATATTTCTTCATAATGTGGCAAAAGGAGCGGTATCATAGCATTACCATAAGAATCCTTTATAACAAGAATTTTTTTACCATTTTTAACTTCCGTCTTTACAATGCCTAAGGGTCTGTCTCCACTAATAAAAACTCTGTACTTATTTTTTTCATTGGCATGATACATATCAATAACCTTGAGTTTTACAGGCCCTTCATACCAAACATTGTATTCATTTTCTACATAAGGTTTATATACCGTAATAATATCTGGATGTTTTTTTAAAGTGCTGCTTGAGGTCATATCATACATGGAACCAACATAATCTTCTATAATCTCAGTTTCATATTTTTCTAATGGAACAGCATCAAAGCCAGCACAGCCTGCGAAAGCAGTATAAGCGTAGTAAGCGCCCAATGCAGTCCAGTGGTGATCCGTCCTAAAATATACGTACTCATCCTTATGCAAATCAAGCTTTTCATAGGCATTAACGATTTCAATATCTTCAAATTTTTTATTGACCCGAGCAATCGCATCTTTTTGCGAGTCTGATAAATCCTTGTATTTTTTATTATCAATAAACTCTATATTTGTAGGGGCAAGAAGAGAATATGTCTTTATCTGTTCCCCGGCTCTTTGTTTAAAAGTATTTAAGGTATTTGCATAGTATTGTTCAGCAACACCATTTGCTTTGAACAACTGCATCGCACTGTTCTTATATATAAGTATCCTTCCAATTCTTTGACCATCATCTTTTTTTTCTTCACCGACTGTTGCATCGGTATTTTCAGGAATGCTAGCTTGCTCTGCAATAGCTTGTGCCTCACCGCTTGGTAACTGTGGCAAATCCTCTAGTGTTTCATCTGTTTGCTTACTCATATTAGATTCATTTGAAGGTCCTGCTTGTGATTGGTCTGTTTGTGTACTAGATGACTTTTCTTGTTCAGGTACAGTATCCAATGAGCCTTGCTTTACAGAATCATGGGACGTTGATGCTGCTTGTGCTCCATGTGTATCTTGTATTTTCTTCTCACTATTTATATTGTCCGTCAGTATAGATGTATCCTGCGTTTTTTCCGTGGTGGAAGCTTTATTCGGCTCACCTTCATTATGTGTTTTTCCTTTTCCAGACTCATCTACATAAGGTACAGACGCCTGCTCTACAGCATCATTAAAGCCACTTTGTACTACTATTGTTGCTCCATCAGACCCAGGTAACCCCCTCAAATCCTTTGCTACGCTACTAATTTGAACAAATTTATCCCTACACAAAAACTGATCGGAAAAATATAAGTTTATTTTTTCAAAATATTCACCTGAGAAAAATGTTTCCATTGAAACATTCGGGAACTGCTCAAGAGCTCTGTTCTCATACTCTGAAATTGGTTTGTCACCATAAAATAAGTTTAGTAAACCTATACCTATTAGCAATGTAAAAAACACTATTATGTTAATATATTTCCTTTTCAATTTTATCTCTCCTATAGGTGAACTACTCAGCAATGAATTACCGAGGATTCCCGCTTAGTATCCTAAAACCTGAAGTATAAAAATGGATTGTATGTTCTTCCCACGAGCAATGCTGTGCACAAAACAATAAGCACGATATTTATTGAGGGTTGTAAAATATCCGAGACTAAGCCTTTGTATCTCCATCCTTCAATCCTTTTCTCTATCCATTTACGCAATGTCGGCATGACAGGTGTGCAACTGATAGCTGCAATTGTTATAAATAGACCGTTGTTTAAAATGAGCATGGAATCTTGAATGTTTGCAAATCCATTTGCACCTACCCCAAACATTATACCAATAAAGGAGAAAGCCTTGCTCAAATCGGTAAAATAGAAAAACACCCATGCAATGGTTGTGATAGATAAAAGGTATATATGTGAAATAAATGGTGGTACTTTTCCTAATAGATTCGACAATACTTTCTTTTCCAATATAATTAGCACCCCATAAAACAGCCCCCATAAGACAAAGTTCCAGCTTGCGCCATGCCATAATCCCGTCAAAAGCCATACAATCAAGAGATTGCGGTAATGGTGAGTTTTATTTCCCCCTAACGGTATATATAAATAGTCACGGAAAAACGAGCTAAGAGAAATATGCCATCTCCTCCAAAAATCCGTAACAGATTTAGCTATATAAGCATAATTAAAGTTTTCTTTATAATGAAAGCCTATCATTTTACCCATTCCTATCGCCATATCTGAATAACCAGAAAAGTCAAAATATATCTGCATAGAATATAGAATAATTCCAATCCAAGCACCAGTTGTAGAAAGCTGATGAATATCCCCATTTAAGATGGGTTGAGCTATTTCCCCAGCAGTATTTGCAAAAAGCACCTTCTTGCCAAGACCTATTACAAACCTGTTAATTCCGTTATACATACCCGACAAAGTAACATGACGTTCATCAATTTCTGCTGCAATATCACTATATCTTACAATAGGACCTGCCACTAGCTGATGAAATAAAGAAACAAAGAGTAAAAACTTAGGAAATGATGTCTGTGCTTTTGTTTCATTACGATAAACATCAACAACATATGATATGGTTTGAAAGGTGTAAAAAGATATTCCAATGGGTAGGTCAAATGTACTATTAGGTATATTGGTACCAAGTAAAGCATTTATGTTTTGCGAAAAAAAAGATGAATACTTAAAAAAACCAAGTAGCGATAAATTAAAAACTAATGATGAAATAAGGGCGGCCTTCGTTTTCCATGTTCCCCGGTTTCTTTCGATAATCAATCCGTGGAAATAGTCAGTTGCCGCACTGAAAATTAAAAGTACAATCCACACTGGTTCACCCCAAGCATAAAAAGCAAGAGAGAACACAATTAAAACAGTGTTTCTGTATGTAATGTTTTTACTTAGAAAATAGACAATAAAACTTAATGGTAAAAAAAGATAAAGAAAAATTAAACTTGAAAATACCAAACCATGAACCCTCCCGTATCATTTCTCGGCCATCATTGCTTCACTGAAAATAACACAATTAGCAGCATTTTGTCAATAAAGTCTTAGTGGTATTTTACGATGAACTGTATTTTGAGATACGGTCTGTCAAATGCCTTCAATAAGTTTGAAAACCGGATTAATGAACCCCACTCTTCTTCCACCCCATGTTTGAAGCGAAGGGTAATGAAACCCTCTAAGTTTTTCCAAGGTATCGTCAGATAACGTGCCCAACTGTTTTAGTGTCTCCATTACTGTTGGCTCAACTGCCCTTATTCCTCCATCTTGAACCTTTATGGCAACGCCAAGCCCCATTGCATGTATATGAACGCAGAATATTCCATCAGCACCCATTTTTCCAACATGGTCTCCTTTTGTGTTCCGAATTAGTTCAGTATCCAAACGACCGTCTCCTGCAATCATATCAGGATGCTGTCTTATTGCATCATATAACAATTGCTGTTCATGCCTATACTTTCCGTTTTTAAATTCAGTGTCAAATAACCTTGCATAAGATAGTGCCATATATTTTAAGGGTACTCCGAAAACAGGAACTCCACAACCATCTATACCAATATGAATTTTCTCTTTTGGATAACTACAAATCTCTGAAATTGTATCCAAAATATCTTGCTGTACTGGATGATCAAAATTCGAATAATTCTGAATAGACCAGCCCATAGCTTTGCAAGCAGCTATGTTTCCCAGATGTTTCCCCGAACAATTGTTATGCCATTGACTAGGTTTATCTCCTGAACCATACAGCTCGTATCTTTCCTTTTGACCATACGGTTCTCTAACTCCGCAGGTAATGTCACTTTCTTTTACATCAAGCTTATTAGCAATCTCAACAAGGGTTTGCACATGCTTAGCACTCCCGTTATGAGAAGATGCCATAATGGCTAATTCAGGCAATGTCAATCCATATTTCTCGTTAATTTTCTTTCTTAAATGGGACAATAATATAAATGGTTTTCCTGAAGAACGAAAATAATAAACTTTTTCTATGTTACCAACATATTTTATAGTATGACCTTGACTATTTACCACAGCTATATTCCCTGAATGAAAGCTTTCTAATAAACCATTGCGTATTACCTCTACCAATTTCTTTGCCAATAATATCACTCCCTCATATTATTAAGTAGTAGTGTTTATAGTCCCTCTCCAAGGGCTGTATGCTATAATTTTCACAGACGCTGTGGATTAGTCTTCACACCCTTGTTATTCTATCCCCGACCATTTATAATTAATACAGGTATTTCCCGCCATTAAATGCTAGTTTTAGTTTTAAAAAAAGGCTTTATTGGCTGATTTCAATGCTTGTGATTTTTAAGCTTCATTGTTTTCGAGCGAATTAAAATACGCATAATATATTGAGGTATGATTTGATGAACGTTCTTGGAATTGTATCAGAATATAACCCCTTTCACTTAGGACATGTTTACCACATAGAGGATTCTATTAAAAAAACTGGTGCAACGCATACCGTTTGTGTAATGAGTGGTAATTTTGTTCAAAGAGGTGAGCCTGCAATTGTCGATAAATGGGCAAGAACAAAAATGGCACTCGAAGGTGGAATAGATCTTGTGCTAGAGCTGCCTGTTGCATTTGCTTGTGCATCGGCTGAAATATTTGCATACGGGGCAGTCCGAACACTTCACAAAACAGGGGTTGTGGATTATTTAAGCTTCGGTAGTGAGCAGGGTGAGCTTGGTTCTTTATGGAGAATTGCATCGGTATTACATGATGAGCCTATAGAGTATAAAGAGCTTTTAAAAAAATACTTGAGTCTTGGTTTTTCATTCCCTGTATCTCGAGATAAAGCCTTAACTTCAATTCTTCGTGAATTACCGGAAAACATCCTGTCCAAATCCAATAATATTCTCGCTATAGAATATCTGAAGGCACTAAAAAACTTAAATAGCAATATTCAGCCCGTTACAATAAAAAGACGTGGTTCTGAATACTTGGAAAATACGCTTAATTCTTCTTATTCAAGTGCATCTGCTATTAGATTCTTTTTGAAAAATGGAGGTCAAATAACTGATCCTGTATTAGAAAATGATCTTCCTCCATATGCAATTGACATAATGAAACAAGAGATACAAAAACAAAGAGGACCTGTTTTTCCAGAAGCTTTCGGGGGAATTATACTTCATATGCTGCGAACTTATAGCCCTGAAGCACTTCAACAAATACCCGATGTTAATGAAGGGCTTGAAAATAGACTAATTTCTTGTGCTTTGAAGGCAGGGACTTTGGATGAACTCATCAGTCTGGTAACAACAAGTAGATACCCTTCTAGCAGGATTAAAAGAATTACTTCAAATTTATTATGGGGTTTTAAAAAAGAGGATTTAGTAAGATTTGTCGATGATGACACCTGCGGTTATCTTAGAGTGCTCGGATTTAACAATAAAGGACGTCAGGTGTTGGCAAAAATCCAAGATGAGTCTTCACTGCCTTTAATTGTAAAGGTGGCAGGTTACAAAAATCAATTACCTGATTTCTCTAAAGCAATGTTTGATTACGATATAAAAGCTACAAATTCATATGTGTTGGGGTTTGATAACCCTAGCCAAAGAACTGGTGGGCAAGACTTTACAAAACAAATTGAAATGATATGGTAAGCATTTTACGGTTCTACTTATTAGAATATCGCTGATAAATATGTTGTGTTATGCATCAAATTCCTTCACCACGTATGCTACAGCCAATATTCACCAGGATTACATCAACAAAGCGTTATTAATCTTACATCGCAAAAGCCTTATGGTAGAAAATTCGGATAATTATAATAGGACGAAGACAACAGCGTTATCTTCGTTACAGTTCACTCCATTAATATTTTGAGGTATAGTGTGCACATGTAACTTATCTTCGTCCTATTACTTTAAGAATATTTTGTAATTGGTTAATTTCTCAAATTTACTACTCTCTCAGTGTTGCATTCAATCTTGTTTTTAATTCATGTAGAATATTACCCATTGCCTTACTTACCTCTTCATCAACAAGCGTTCTGTCCCTAGAGCGAAATGTTAGATTATATGCCACACTCTTCATCCCTTCAGGAACCTGTTCTCCCTTATAAACATCAAATAGCTTAACTTGTTCAAGAATTTTCCCACCGCGCTGCAATATTACAGCATTAATGTCCTTAACAAGAACCCCCTCATTAACTATTAAAGCTATATCCCTACCTATAGCTGGATATTTGGGAAGACCCGAATACTCTTTTTCCATATTTGAATTTTCTATCATAGGGTCAATATCTAGTACTGCTATATATGTTCTGTTAGGGCACTCAAAATTGGAAGCCACTTCGGGATGTATTTCTCCAATGTATCCAATATCCGTGTTGCCTATTGAAACTCTAGCACACCTACCAGGATGATAAGAAGGATTATTTTTTTCAGGGGAGAAATCTGCGTTGTTTATATTTATCTGAACAAAAAGTTGCTCTACAATTCCTTTTAGATAATAAAAATCAGTATCCCCATATAAGCCAATAGTCAATACTTTCCGTTCCTCTGGAAGGAATTGATCTTTAATTGGGTTGTATACGTAAGATATTTCAAAAAATCCGCCTTCTTCTACCTTACGGTTATAGTTTGTTTTTATTACTCCAAGCATTTCAGGAATGGTAGTGGTTCTCATAATGCTGAAATCTTCACCAAGGGGGTTTGTTATAACAACAGCGTCCCTAAGTGCGTGTTCCTTTGGTAGTCTCATCCTGTCCCATACCTTTGGACTTGTAAATGAGAAGCTATATGTTTCATATAACCCAAGAGATAACATTTGCTGAGCAATTAAAGACTCCATCTTTTGGCTGTGGGTCTTTCTACCAATGGTGGATGTGCCGCCTGACAATAGAGTTGGTTTTATATTATTATAATCATAAAAACGCGCTACTTCTTCAGCTAAATCAGCAATAACACGGACATCTGAACGAAAAGACGGAACAGTTAGCATCATTGAATCCCGCTCAACAACAAACTCAAGTTTTTCAAATAGCTTAATCATCCATTCTTTTTCAATATTGGTTCCAAGCAAATGGTTTATCTCTAAATCATTTAATTGAACCTTTACAGGCTCGGGTTTTGCTGGGTAACAATCCACTATCCCCGGCGTTACTTTTCCTGCACCCAACTGCTCAATCAACTGAGCACAACGGTTCAAAGCAGGAATAACATTCTCAGAATCCAAACCCTTTTCAAACCGAGTGGATGCCTCACTTCTTATTCCTATCTTCTTACTTGTCAACCTTACTGAAGCTCCATTAAATGTAGCAGATTCAAGAAGAATCATTTTTGTTTCGCTTGTTATTTCAGAGTTTTCGCCACCCATAACACCTGCAATTGCTACAGCCTTATTTTCATCTGCTATAACCAACATAGATGAATCTAGCTGCCTTTCCTGTCCATCGAGTGTCGTGATTGACTCGCCCTGCTGTGCAGACCTTACAATTATGTTTTCACCATCCACACATTTCAAATCAAAGGCATGCATGGGTTGCCCCATTTCCAGCATTACATAGTTTGTTATATCAACTATATTGTTAATAGGTCTCATTCCTGCTGCCGCAAGACGTCTTTGCATCCATTCTGGCGAGGGTTCTATCTTGACATCGGTTACAGTCCTTGCCGCATACCTACTACTGAGCTCACTATCCATAATGCTTACAGATACAAAATCCGATGCGTTTCCTTTTCCTTTTTCTTTAACAATAATTTCCGGCCGTTTAAAATCTGTATTCAATGTAATGGCTGTTTCTCTAGCTAAACCCAACATGCTAAAACAATCCGGTCTATTTGATGTTATTTCAAATTCTATGACAGGCTTAAGACCCAGTACTTCTTTTACATCCATACCTAATTCAGGTTCATTACTAAAAATATATACCCCGTCTTTAGGAGCATCAGGCAAGTAATCATGTGTTAGGTTTAGTTCATCAATAGAACACATCATTCCATATGATTCAACTCCGCGAAGCTTTGCCTTTTTAAGAGCACCTCCAGGAAGCTGTGCGCCTACAAGAGCTACGGGTATATAGTCCCCAACATTCACATTTGGAGCACCAGTAACTATTTGAACTACTTCCTTTCCTACATCCACCTGAGTAATTTTCAGCTTATCTGCATCTGGATGCTCATCCATTGAAATAATCTTCCCTACAACAACCTTTTCAATGGATTTACCCAAATCTTCAATGGCCTCCACTTTACTTCCCGAAACCGTTAATAAATGAGCAAGTTCGTTTATATCCACATTTATATCTACATAATCTTTTAACCAATAAATAGGTGCTTTCATTTATAATTCACTCCAATCTTTATGATAACCTATGTTAAAACTGTTTGAGAAAACGCATGTCATTCTCATACAAAAGACGCATATCATCTATATTAAAACGTCCCATTGCAGTTCTTTCAACTCCAAGCCCAAAGGCAAATCCACTATATGTTTTTGGATCTATACCACATGTCTCCAGTACTTTAGGATGTACCATTCCTGCACCAAGGATTTCGATCCAGCCTTCATTTTTACATACTCTGCATCCCTTCCCACCACATGTCCAGCACGAAACATCCACCTCAGCACTCGGCTCTGTAAATGGGAAATGGTGGGGCCTTAAACGTATATCGGTGCCTTCACCAAAAAGGTTTTTTGCAAACACCTGAAGCGTTCCGATTAAGTCTCCCATTGTAACACCCTTATCAACTACAAGACCTTCTACCTGGTGAAATATTGGAGAGTGAGTAGCATCAACAGGATCTGAACGATATACTCTTCCAGGGCAGATAATTTTAATTGGTGGTTTTTGTTTTTCCATAACTCTTATCTGTACTGGAGATGTCTGTGTCCTTAACACAACATTATCATTAATATAAAAGGAATCTTGAGTATCTCTAGCAGGATGATTTTTCGGTATATTCAGTGCCTCAAAATTGTAGTAATCCATCTCCACCTCGGGTCCTTCAGCAATTTCATAACCCATACCAAGGAAAACCTCTTCAATTTCATCAAGAACTTGCGTTAGAGGATGTTTTTTTCCTGTGTGCAATGAAGTTCCTGGCATTGTAACGTCAATAGCTTCTTTTGCAATGTTTTCTTCCTGTTCTTTTCTAATTAGTTCTCCTTTGATATTCTGTATACTTTCCTCCAACTGTTTTCTAACATCATTAACCATCTGTCCTACGACAGGTCTTTCCTCTGCAGAAAGAGAACCCATTCCTTTTAAAATACTTGTAAGTCTTCCTTTCTTGCCTAAAAACTGAATTCTTATTTCCTCAAGGCTCTTCATGTCCTTTACATCTTCAAATTTAGCTGATGCTTCATTTGCAATTGTCTGCAATTGCTGTTTCATTTAATCTCTCCTCTCAAAAAAGCATGGCACAAATTTTTCTTTTAAATTCAAAAAAGCCTCATCCATAATAGGACGAAGCTTAACTCCGCGGTACCACCTATGTTTACACAAAGCTCTTGTGTACACTCTACCTCCCCTTTAACGGAGGGAACCGGCTTTTCTTACTTAGTAATAACTTCTATCTAGCATTTTGTGATGTTTCATGATTTGAGTAATGCTGTGCAATATACGGTGGATATGATTTCCAACACATATCGTACAGCAAATATTTAGTAAGATTACATCGCATAAGCCTTTGTAAAAGTCTTTCATTTAATATTCCGCATTACTACTTTCAGAAAAACTACTCCAGAGGGAAATTCACATAATTCCATTTATAAGAATGCTTACAGACTATGGCATTCTTTCTCTGAATAAAGTGGGAATTTGCTACTTAACTCTTTCATTGTATTTACTAGTATCATACATTTTTTAAACTTAATTATAACACAACAATTTTTAGCATACAAGTAAATTTGAAAATTTAACTAAATGGAAGCTTGCCAAACGTTACTGTCTACTCCCTTGTTATTTGAGATATAGCAGTGCAATTTCGGAAACTACACTTCTTTTATTCGTTTTAAATTTTCAAAAAAAAGAACACTGAAATTAAATTTATTTCAGCGTTCTTATACTTTTTAATCTAAATATTTACAATTATTCCATATTAGTTTACTGAAGCACTCAATTGCTCTGATTGTTTTTCAATAAAATTCTCAGCTTTATCAAAATTCATGTTACCTATTGCTGTACCAGCTTTTTCATACTGTTGATCCTTTAATAAATCAAGCACATAAACTAAATCGCGATTGATTTCTTGTAGGATGTCAGCGCCTTCTTTAACAGCTGAAATGTCTGCAACTTTGATTGAACTAATAACTTCTGATTTTACCCAATCAATATTGTCAACATATAGCATGAAGTAATCATATGAAGCAGGATCAATCATATCTATCTGAGCTTTGATAAATCCATCATCAGCATCTAAATAATAAATAATTTCTTGGACATATCTTGTATCAACACCAGCCAATAGATTAATAATATAATCCTTTCCATTGTCAACTTCATAAGCATATTTAACAGCTTGATTCACATACTCTGTAATTTCATCATCAGGTATTGAATCTAATGCATCAGTTAATGCTTTTGTTATGTCGGCATACATATTATAATAACCTTGTATCGAGCCAATATAGTAGTTAACCGAATCGCTTGGAAGAATTGCTGTTAAAGCAGCATAAAGATCTCTATCAGCGACAATCTGGTTTATAGCTCTTTCAATGTCTCCACCTTGTAACGAAACACTAAGGTTGTTGAATGAACCTTCTGCGTTCTTATAAAGTGAATAATATGTACTTGCTGTATCAACATAGCCGGAAATTGTTGCGGTAGGAATGAACCATGCAAGCATCTCATGTAGTTCGTTATTATCAATAAGGCTTACTACGATATCTTCAACCGTTCCCTCAAACTTAACTGTTTGAATTGGTTCAGCCCACTCAATAACATTGTCTTGAATACTAGCAAAGCCCTTTGAGTATTTATCCAAATCCTTAGCCACTATGAAGTTCACAGCACTGTTAACAAGCTCTTCATTGTTCAAAACTTGCTCAACATATTTATCAACATTAGCATCTGACAAAATTCCTTCAGCCATTGCTCTGTCTATAAATGTAGCTACAGAGTCAGAAGCAGTACGTTTGTAACTGTTGATTTCAACTTCAAGTTCGTCAACATAATCTTTTGCCAAAGCTTTTATTGCCTCAGAATCGAGTTTAACAAAAGCATTTAGGTTACCAGTACTGTACTTAATGTCTTCTATTGCAAATAGCTGAGGCAGACCAAGATCAGCATAGTTAAATGAGAAACTTAACTGATCGGTGGGTAACCGTTTGGTGACAAACTTAGGTGCTTTTTTATCACCTAGATTAAACTCACCAACTGAAATTGATATTCCAGTATCACTTGGGTCGATAAATACCTTTGCGCTAATTGGAAGACTGATTGAACCGTATTTTGCATTAATATAAACACGTTGATCAGCTAGTTTAAGCGCGACTTCTTGAATTGACAATTTGTCGGGAAGACCTAAATCTGTTTTCTCTAATTCGTCTTTGACAAAAGAGTTGATTAAGTCTTGGTTGAGTTCAATTTCCAAGGTTTTTGTGTTTGCATCATAATATAAATACTTTTTTGCGATTTCCGTCAGTGGATCCTCAAGTTTTACATATGTAAAGCTTAAATCATCATAAACGGAATTGTTTAACCTTATGATGGTTGATATTGGTATTGCAATTATAACTATAACAACAGCTATAATCACATAAAACCACCATTTTTTAAACATAACTGGCACCCCCTATAATTTGAGCTTGTCCTTCAAGCCTTTTATGGAACATTTATTTATTATAAATATATATGTGATATATATTTATATGCCTATTATGTACGATAATATTCGATACAATTTAATTTTTAAAAACCGTATATGTAAATCTAACCAAAAAAATTTCATTATTTTGCTAACTACTTAGTATAATATACTATAAAATAATTCCACTGTCAATTACAGCTTTTAAGCCAATTATAATAAAAAAAGCCATTTTTGTGTTAAAAAGCTAAGAATTCCTTAAGACCGTATGCAGCCAGCATCTTTACACGATAACGCTTATAAAAAAAATCACATTTCCAAAATTGAATATCTACACAATAAACCAAATGGTGGTAAAAGTCAATATTAATCAAGGAAATGCTTTCACAAAATAAATAGCTGAAATTTGGATATAATGTTTAAGGCGATATTTTGTAAGTTGACATGACAAAAGCCCTTTGTAGTAATTGAAACAAAGTTTCTATTGTGCTACAATGAATTTTATTAAAATGTCCTTTGCTCCTTGCCTCAAAGCATACCTTAGGGTCTTTGGACTAATAAGAGCAAATCGTACAAATGCTAATTAATAGAACATAGAATTGAAAGGAGAAGGCAAGGGAAAGCTTATTTTATCAAATCTCTGCCTACTGTTTCTATATGAGAATTAAAAAACTATTTTATTTTTTGCTATTTTTGCTTGTTGTTGCAAGCATGGCTTTATTTATAACCTCAAGAATACCATCAAGAACTAGCACAACAGGCGACAAGCCTGCAACGCCAGTTCCTTCTATCGCAAAACAAGCCATATCCCCAACTCCAACACCAACACAACCACCGGTAATTCAAACTATATCACCTGAGTATTTCCCGTTTGATGTTAATCCCAAAAATGTGGACCCTGATACTCTGCCAATATTCGATGGCATTAATGCATATGCTGAATATGCAAAAGAGAAAAGTTTTGGAGATATTGTCTTTAAATTTTGGCATTTTCTTGACATGGATATTGTTACTTCGGATGTTGAAAATCCCAACATTAGTTTCGGAGCTGCTGATAGCTACACAAATGTACAAGGAATTACAACGTTTAGGGGAAACCATTATCGTGATACGGCTGCATACGGCTCAAGGCAAGTAACAGAAAAAAAGCTAGAGTTGATCTGGACAAAGGATATAGGCTCTATCAGTACAGGTTCTTCTTACTGGCCAGGCGTTGGTTGGACGGGCCAGCCTTTGATTATACATTGGGATGAAGAAATACGTAATCTAATGAATATTGAATCCGAGCTTAAAGAATCTGATCTTATAGAAGTAATATACCCAACACTGGATGGTAATATATATTTTCTTAATCTTGCAGATGGTAAGCCTACGCGCAAATCAATTGATATTGGATATTCTACAAAAGGAACTGCTACTGTTGACCCAAGGGGCTACCCTATTTTATATACTGGACAGGGACTTAATCAAAATGATGATAAATTTGCGCACCACGAATTTAGAATATTTAATTTAATAGATCAGACAGAAATATTTTCTATAGTAGGAACTACTCCTGAAGCTTTTCGCCTTTGGGGTGCTTTTGACCCCTCCCCACTTTTGGACATAGAAACAGATACCTTAATACAACCAGGCGAAAATGGGATATTATATAGAATAAAAATGAACACCGATTTTAAACGTGATACAGGTGAGCTTTCCATAAAACCCGAAGTAACAAAATACAGGTACGGTAAAACCTATGACCCAAACATAGGTTTTGAAAATTCTCCTGTAATGTATAAAAATTATCTATATCTTGCTGATAACGGTGGACTATTACAATGTATCGACATAAACACCTTGGAGCCTGTTTGGATTGCAAATGTTTATGATGATACCGATGCAACAATTGTACTTGAAGAAACGGATGAAGGTGTCTTTATTTATACAGGTAATGAGGCGGACTTACGCTGTATTGGCAAACCACAACCCTCCTATGCCGACTGTCAGCTCCGTAAATTTAATGCGTTGACTGGTGAACTCATATGGGAAAAGTCATATGAATGCATATATCAATATGGTGTAAATGGAGGCTTGCTTTCTACCCCTGTGATTGGTAAAAACGATATATCAAACCTTGTTATTTTCAACATTTGTAAGACAAATGACTGGCAAAGCGGCAAAATGCTTGCCTTAGATAAAAAAACTGGTGAGGAGGTTTGGGTAAAGGAGCTTGCTAATTACAGCTGGAGCTCCCCTGTTGATTTTTTATCCGATGACGGTAAAACCTATATGATTTTTTGCGATTATGCAGGTAATATGCATCTTATGGATCCAATGACTGGCGATATAATTGATACCCTGTCGGTGGGACTTAATGTTGAGGCTTCCCCATCAATCTATAATGATATGGTTGTTGTTGGAACATATGCAAAGAAAATTTATGGTGTTAAAATTAAATAGAATGCTTTTTATAAAGGACCTGAACATGCTTCAGGTGATTTGTCTCCTTTTCAGTAAAAGATTTTCTTAGCAAATCAATTGTTAAATTTTTAATTATTTTTTCAAAATGGTTAACAAAACGTCGCCTATCCATTATAATACCTATTTAGAATTATTATGGGTTTATAGGTTGAAAGGAAGAATGAAATGAAACTTGGTATTATTGGACTACCCAACGTAGGGAAAAGTACATTATTTAATGCTATTACAAAGGCAGGTGCTGAAAGCGCCAATTACCCTTTTTGCACAATAGAGCCGAATTTAGGCGTTGTGAGTGTGCCAGATGAGCGTCTTGAAAAATTAGCTGAAATGTATCACCCAAAAAAAATTGTACATACTGCAATTGAGTTCGTGGATATAGCAGGGCTTGTAAAAGGCGCCAGCAGAGGTGAAGGCCTTGGAAATAAGTTCTTATCACATATTCGTGAGGTTGATGCAATTATTCATGTTGTTAGGTGCTTTGAAGATCCAAATATAGTACATGTAGATGGCTCAATAGGTCCTGCACGCGATATTGAGACAATTAATCTTGAGTTAATATTTGCTGATTTAGAGCTTCTTGAAAAACGAATGGATAAGATAAGAAAGCAAGCAAAATCAGGGGAGAGAAAATATTCCATTGAGTTAGAATTTCTTGAAAAAATTCATCGTCATCTTGAGTCTAACCAACCTGTACGTTCAATGGAGCTTGAACCTGAATGGGAAAAATATACCGAACAGCTTTTTTTACTTACATCGAAACCTCTATTATATTGTGCGAATGTTGCAGAGGAAGACATACAAAATGCCGGTGATAACCCTTATGTTAAAGAGCTTATATCATGTGCTCAGAAGGAAAATGCTGAAATCTTAGTTGTTTGTGCAAATATTGAGGAAGAAATTTCTCAGCTTGAAGACAAAGAAAGGCAAATGTTCATATCTGAGCTTGGTCTAGGTCAATCCGGGCTTGATCGCCTCATTCAAGCAAGCTATAAACTCTTAGGGCTAATTAGCTTTTTGACAGCAGGTGAATCTGAAGTACGAGCTTGGACAATAAAACAAGGGGCAAAGGCTCCCCAAGCAGCAGGTAAAATCCATAGTGATTTTGAACGTGGCTTTATCCGCGCTGAAATAGCACCTTACAATGACTTAATGAGATTAGGCTCATATGCTGCTGCAAGGGAGCAGGGATTGGTTCGCTCAGAGGGAAAAGAATATGTAATGAAAGATGGAGATGTAACCTTATTTAGATTTAACGTTTAAACAATCACATAACATACTCTGCTAATTGTTGAGGGTTTGTAATTTTAACGGTTGATAAATGAAAATCAATAAGTCCTTCATCACGCATTCTAGACATTTCCCTTGACATTGAAGGTCTAGAAACATTTAAAAAATCTGCCATTTCATTGCGTTTCATGGGTAGGTGAATTAATAAGCTATCTTGGTTTTTGTGTTGTTCCCAAAAATAGGTACATAGCTTTTCCCGCATTCCCTTAATAGACAGATACTCTACTTGTTTATTGAGGCTCATAGCTTTATCAGATAATATCTTTAACATGTTGCTAGTTAATTGCTGATGGTATGAGCATGCCTTTTCACACGCTGCTACTATTTTTTCAGGTTCTATGAATAAAACAATTGAGTTTTCAACGGCTGAAATAGTAGCAGGCCATACCCTTCTTTCTGAATAAACTGCCATTTCCCCAAATAAATCCCCAGGTTTTAGAATGTTCAACAGCAAACGGTTTCCATCAATGTTTTCCTTTAGTACTGATAAACTCCCTTCAATTAATAGCCCGAAGCCTTCCATTTCCTCACCAAAACGGGCAATGAGCTCCCCTTTTTTATAAGATTTTTCTTTTGGTTCAAGACATGCAAGCATGTTTTTAATATTTTCCTTTATTATGTCTGAAAACAATAATGAGTTTTCTAATGCCTTATACCATTCATCCTTCATAGCTACTGCCCCTTTGTTTACATAATAATTATATTTTACCCAATAATTTGATGCATAATGTTCATCTTATTTATCTATCCAAAATTAATCTTATTCTAAAACACCTATTTCATTATAACTCACCGTTTCTATATTTTGAACTATAGCTATAAATTGTAAAGTTATTTTAATTGCTGTTCCCAGGTAACCAAAAAGGTATAGCCATGCAATATAAGGAAAACATTAGCGGAATGAAGCTTGCCCACCTCGGGGTCATGCTTCGGGTGATTTGTTTCCTTTGCGGCAAAAGCACTAAATCTAACGCAACGCCTTAAATTGTGAGATGTGCACAGCTATATCCCCAAAACTGAAGGGAGTGAACAGTTGAAACTGCGCGTTATTTCTAAAAACCATAATTGACAATTTATTGCATGAAGTTAACTAATATGCTAAAATATTGATAGCAGTTAGGAAAGGGTGTAATTACTTGGCGGTCACAATAAACGAAATAGCCCAGAAAGCTAATGTATCAACAGCAACTGTATCGATGGTTTTAAATGATAAGCCGGGCATTAGTCAGGCTACTAGAGAAAAAGTTATAAAGATAGCGGAGGAATTTGGCTATACTCTTTCACCATTGAAAAAATCGAGCTTAAAAACTAAAGGTAAATTGCAGCTTACGATATATAAAAAGCATTCAAAGGTTGTTAGTGATACACCTTTTTTCCAAGCATTAATTGAAGGCATAGAGTCAAAATCGCGACATAATACATATCAATTAATTATAAAGTCCATATCTGATCGCTCAGATATGGGCATAATTCAAAAAGAAATCAAAGAAAATTCAATTGATGGTATGCTGCTACTTGGCACAGAAATGGAAGAGCAGGATTTTAAACGGTTCTCAAAACTAGATATACCAATATTATTAGTGGATAGTTTTTTTATAAACATTAATGCTAATTATGTTGTAATTGACAATCTAACAGGGCTGTACAAGGCAACTAAGTTTTTAATAAAAAATGGTCACAAGCAAATCGGTTATTTAAAGAGCTCAGTTCCCATACAGAATTTTAGAGAAAGATATATAGGTTATCGCAAAGCCTTAGCTGAAGAGAATTTAGTGCACAACGATGAGCATATTATTCATTTATTGTCAACAATGGATGGGGCATACGAAGACATGAAAAAGGCATTGCTGAACAAAACGAGTTTGCCAACGGCTTTTGTTTCAGATAATGATATTATTGCATTTGGTGCTATGAAAGCGCTTAAAGAGAACAACATTAAAATACCCGATGATGTTTCTATTGTGGGCTTTGATGATATGCCCTTTTGTACAATTACAGATCCAAACCTTACTACAATAAATGTTGACAAAAATGCTCTTGGTCAGCTTGCTGTAGAGAATATTATTCAGTTAATTGAAAATAAGAAAAGAATATTTTTCAAAACTACTCTTGGGGTAACACTTGTAGAA
>DASRMZ010000155.1:0-3517 GCA_035647675.1 Thermoclostridium sp.
GATTTATATACAGATATGGATGACAGGGTCAAGATAATTGAAAGAAAGCTACCTAATTTTGTAAAACATCTAGCTGTAGTAAACTATGATGCCTTTGATAACATGGGCAATGAAATGAGTTTTTCAATTGCAGCCATGGATGAAAAAAAGAATGGTTTAATAATTACAGGGATATATTCCCGTGAAAATTCCTATGTGTATACAAAAGAAATAAATCAAGGCAAAGTAAGAACAGACTTGTCAATTGAAGAAAAGGAAGCAATGAATAAAGCTTTAAATAAGTTTGAAACATTAAAAAAATAAGAGGTGTGAACTATGCTTGACATTAATAGGATTAGAAACAATCCTGAAGAAGTAAGAAATGCATTATTAAAAAGAATGGACGATGTGGATTTCACCGAATTATTGCAGTGGGATAAACAAAGAAGAGAATTAATAGGTTTAAATGAAGAAAAAAAGGCAAAAAGAAATAAAGTATCAGCCGATATCCCTCGTTTAAAAAAAGAAGGGAAAGATGTTTCTCAATTATTATCCGAAATGAAAACACTTGCAGATGAAATAAAGCAAAACGATGAGAAGCTCAAAGAAACAGAAGAAAAAATCGAGGATTATTTATCCGATTTGCCCAACATACCTGCTGCCGATGTTATTGCAGGTGGTAAAGAGAGCAACGAAGTACTCAGAAAATGGGGCAAAAAGCCTGTTTTTGATTTTGAAACTAAGAACCATGTAGATCTTGCAACGGATTTAAATCTAGTAGATTATAAACGTGGTGTTGATATAGGTGGGAATAGCTTTTGGGTTTACACTGGCATGGGAGCAGTATTTGAATGGGCACTGTTAAACTACTTTATTGAAGAACATTTAAAAGACGGCTATACATTTTTATTGCCTCCTCATATTTTAAATTATGATTGTGGTTATACAGCAGGTCAGTTTCCTAAGTTTTCAGAGGATGTATTTAAAGTTGATACTAGTGAAGCAGATAAAAATATGAAGTTTCTTTTACCAACTGCTGAGACAGCTCTTGTTAATTTCCATAGAGAAGAAATATTAAAAGAGGATGAATTGCCAAGGAAATATTTTGCTTATACGCCGTGTTACCGAAGGGAAGCAGGAAGCTATCGTTCAGAAGAAAGAGGAATGATTAGGGGTCATCAATTTAATAAGGTTGAAATGTTTCAATACACAACACCTGAGGATTCGGAAAATGCTTTTGAAGAGCTAGTTGGGAAAGCTGAGAAACTTGTTCAGGGCTTAGGTCTTTATCATCAGGTTTCAAAGCTCGCAGCAAAGGATTGTAGTGCATCAATGGGCAAAACATTTGATATCGAAGTTTGGATACCAAGCATGAATGATTTTAAAGAGGTAAGCTCAGCATCTAATGCATACGATTATCAGGCCAGAAGAGGAAATATTCGATTTAGACGCCAAAGTACAGGACGGACGGAGTTCGTAAATACATTAAATGCATCCGGCCTTGCTACAAGTAGGATATTCCCTGCGATTCTTGAGCAGTATCAACAAGAAGATGGAAGTGTTGTTGTACCTGAAGTTTTAAGAAAATGGGTTGGAGCAAGTGTTATTAAAAATGGTTGATAATTGATTGATGGGTATTCTGATACCTTAAGAGTATGAGTAAGTACTGGTTCTTTTAAGATAGAAATAGATAAAGAGGTGGGCTTTTAAAGGTTTAGCCGTTAGCTAGCCAAAAGTCCACCTTGTTTTACTTAATGAGGCTATTATACTAAATATAATATTTTGGGACATAATCACTTGTGGTACAATAGGACATTATCACGAATCAATCATATAGCGATAAAAGATATAAAAAATAACTTGTCTTATTAAGAGCAAAGTGATATAAATGAATATTGTGGGAATGAGGTTCTCCCAGTGCTTATTAAAGCCAAACCGCCTATTAGGCTGATGACTTCTGCGATTATTTTATTGCGGAAGTGTCAGCTTTTTTATATTTCTGCACAAAGGAGAATAAGTATGCTTTTCAGTCTAGCGTTGATGATTCTTTGCGGTCTTGTTTTAAGCGGAATCATGCAAAAATTAAAATTACCAGGTCTTATCGGTATGCTTCTTACAGGCATAGTACTAGGTCCGTATGCATTGAATCTAATTGCACCGGGGCTATTAGATATTTCAGCTGATTTAAGGCAGATAGCTTTGATTATTATTCTTACAAGAGTGGGGCTTGCGCTTGATATAGATGATTTGAAAAAGGTTGGTCGTCCAGCCATCCTTATGTGCTTTATTCCGGCAGCATTTGAAATTGCTGCAACAACAATATTTGCACCGATGTTTTTCCCGATCTCACGCCTGGAGGCTGCTATAATGGGAGCTGTACTAGGTGCAGTATCTCCGGCGGTTGTTGTTCCCAAAATGCTGAAATTAATGGAGAGCGACTATGGAAAATCAAAGAGTATACCACAGCTCATTATGGCTGGGGCTTCGGTTGATGATATTTATGTAATTGTACTTTTCGCTTCATTTATGGGAATGTATAGCGGTAGTAGTTTTGACGCTGGAAGTCTTGTTAAAATACCAATATCCATTGTAGTTGGTTTGTTGATAGGAGTTTTGTTTGGGCTTGTGCTGGTGGAATTATTTAAGAAAATGCATATGCGTGATACTGTAAAGATTTTGATTATACTAAGTGCTTCTTTCTTGCTCGTTTCTCTTGAAACTGCAATCAAAACTTATGTTCCTATGTCTGGATTGCTGGCTGTAATGGCTTTGGGTGGTACTATCCTTAAACAGTATGATGTTTTAGCAAATCGGATATCGAATAAATTCTCAAAAATCTGGGTGGCAGCCGAGTTAATGTTATTCGTGTTAGTAGGCGCAACGGTGGATATTCGTTATGCAACGCAGGCGGGGATAGCGGCAATTGTGATTATATTCATTGCCCTTGCAATTCGTGTTTGTGGTGTGTTTGTTTGCCTGATTAGGACTAAACTAAATGTAAAGGAAAGGTTGTTTTGCGCAATTGCCTACTTACCTAAAGCCACTGTACAAGCTGCTATTGGCGGGCTTCCTTTGGCAGCCGGTATTTCGGCAGGCAACACAATTCTGACTGTCGCCGTATTAGCAATTCTGATTACCGCCCCACTTGGAGCAATCGGCATATATGCTTCCTATCAAAAACTACTAACAAGTAGCGAGCGGTAGTGTAGCTTTTAAATGTTGTCCATCCAGAACAAGGTGTAATAAAGTTTTTGGTAAGGATTTTAAGAAGGAAAATTTGAGGGAAATTCAGTGTGTGCAAAATTTGCAACAACTGCAGCAGACGGTAAAACCCATCAACATAAATGTAGAGTTTGGTGATGAAAAAGGGCAAGCTCCTATAGATGAGATAGTGAGAAAAGCTGTAGAAGGTAGATATAATAAAAAAGCAACATAATGGAAATACCTTGATGAAACATGTATAATAAAGGAAAAGCGGAATGAATATTATAGGCAAGGGTATAGACAAGGGGGTATAGACAAGGGGACGGGGTTACTG